>JBEIQK010000334.1:0-6663 GCA_040376505.1 Alphaproteobacteria bacterium
CTCTTCGCGGAGTGGGGGCTGACGCAAGCCCAACAGGCCCCGCAGGTGGGCCAGCGTGGCCTGGGTGGCGCCGCCCAACTCGCCGGGGGCGGGGATATGTCCCCCCGCCACTTGATTGTCGTAGGGCAGCACCATGAAGCGCTCGCCGACGAGGTCTTTTTCGTCCACCAGCGTGTCGGGGGTAGACATCCGGACGGCGAGCCCCTCGAGGAGGCGCGCGGCCTCCTGCCGAGACGGACCTTTTGCCTCCTCGCGTGGCTGGAAGGGCTGCCCCAACGAGAGCAAGGCGCCGAAGGGCTCGGCGCAGTGCTGCCACAGGCTGCGCAGTGCGGCGGTCGCATGACCCGACTGGCCATCCATGCGGGCGAAGAGCACCAACGCGCCGGGCAGGGCGCTCAGCCAGGGCAGCACCGTGGGGGCGAGGCCGGTGCGGTGATCGACCAGGACGAGGTCGTAGCCCACAAGCGAGCGGGCGAGGGGGCGAACGAGGTCGATCTGCCCGGGCGGGTAGAGGGCCATCTCCAGGGCGAGGCTGGCGGCGTCATGAGCCCACTCCTCGCCCGCGGGAGCGAAGGCCACGAGGTCGACGTAGCCGCCGCGTTCGCCGTTCCAGGCGCGAAGGGGGCGAAGGTCGGCCCCGCCGCGCAGGCCCACCAGCGTGTGCTCGGGGCGGGTGGTGGCGCGCTCCAAGAGGATGTCGAGAGAGGGAGCCTCGGCGTCCAGATCGAGGGCCAGCACGCGCCATCCGTCGGCGGCCAGGGCGCGGGCGAAGAGGGCCAGGGCGGTGCTGCGGCCCTGGCCGCCCTTGTAGCCGTAGAAGTGCAGGGCGCGGGGGCCGGCGATGGGGGCGGTGGGCGGCGCCTCGACGGTGGAGAGGGCGCCCAACCAGAAGGCGCCGCGCGGGGCAGGCTGCTCGGTGGGCTCTTCGGGGCGGAGTGGCGTGATGCGAAAGAACAGGCGTGTACAGAGCTCGCGCAGGGCGCGGGGGCTCATCTTCAAGGCCTCGGCCAGCTCGTCTTCGCGGTCGTCGGGCTCAGGGCTGAACCTGTCGCTCACAACCTCGACATACACATAGGGGAAGGCCGCCACGCTCCGTTTGTCGGGGAAGGCGCTTGCGATGGTGTCGAGCAGATCCTTGCTGGAGATCATGGGACCACCGTGTCTTGGGGCGGCGACTGGTTGGCCCAGTGGGCGTCGAGGTCGGCGATGAGCGCGTTGATGAGGCGTAGCGCTTCGTTCAGATCGGCGTCGGTGCTGGCATCGGTAGTAAAGTCGCTGGTATGGCGTAGGTAGCGAAGGTCGGGGTATTTTTCGGGGGTGACGCGCCGTCCATCGTCGCAAAACAGTCTGCTGAGCTGCGTTTGGATGGTCGCGAGGCTGGTCTTCACCGGGTTCGGAATCGTGCTCAGCGAGTCAATCGCCCGAAACACATTGTGCCCCCCTTGCTGGAATTGCGCCTTCGGCACACCCAGGTCTTTGAGGGCCAGCTCCAGGGCCACGAAGCGGCAGTAGAGCTGGAGGAGGGGCGAGCTGGCGTCGACGGTGCCAAAGGCGCGCCGGTTGGTGGCGCGCCGGGGTGCGGCAGGGGGTGCGCTCATCGGTCCAGGGCCTCCCGGTTGGTCGTGAGCTGCTCGCCCAGGGCGCGGTGGCGCTGGCGCAGCTCCACCTGCTGGCGAAGCTGCGCGGCCCGGCCGAGCTCGCGCTCGACCTGCCGGGCCTCGGCAAGCAGGGCCTCGCGCGACGCCAGCAGCCCGGAGAGCTGCAGGGCAGCGGCCTCGTCGGCGGGTCGACGAAAGGTGCCAGTGATGCGAGCGGCGCGCCAAGCCATCAGGGTCCATCCCCAGCCGCGGTAACACGCCCCAAGGTCGGCATCCGGTTGGGCCTCCAAGGCCAGGGCGCGGAGCGCCGCGCCGTCGGGGCCTTCGCCCTGAAGCAGCTGGCCATCCGCCACTTCGACGAGGGGGCTGCGCTCGATGGAGCCGTCCAGCACCAGCCGGCCTCGCCGCGGGCGGCGGGGCGCTTTCGGCCCACCGAGGCCCGCTGGCCGCTGGGCCCAGCCTCGATCACCAGCAGGGGGTAGGGCATGGCCTTGTGGATGCGCTCGACGATGCGCTCGGCCTGGGCATTGGGGCGCAGGTCGACGCCGATCACCAGCAGCTCGGGGGCGCTGCCGTCGGGGGCGGCGGCGATGCCGACGGTTTGGGGCTTCAGGGCGGCGAGCCAGGCGAGGGCCTCGATGCCGTCGGCGACGGTGCGGCGGTCGGCGGGGGGCATCTGGGCGAGGAGCTGCTCTTTGGGGATGCGGCGATCGGCCCGGGCGCTAACGGGAAGGCCCAGCGCGCCAAGGAGGGGGGCGAAGCGGGCGGCCAGCGCGCTCATGGGGCGGGCTCGGCTAGCACGACGAGCACGGCCACCACTTCGATGTCGTCCAGGCCGGCCAGCTCGCCCTTGTGGAGCTGGGTGCCACCGGGCGAAAACAGGCTCTCCACCCCGCGGGCCTCGGCCTTGCCGTTCACCGAAGAGACCGCGTTGGCGAGGGCCCGCTGCAGGCGCTCCATGCGCTCCCCGTCGCGGGTCTCGGCCTGAAAGCGGGCCAGGGCGGCAGGGTCCACCGCCTCGCGTGCGGCGGCGAGGCGCTTGATAAGATCGAGCGAGGCCTTGGCCTGGGTGTGGGGGTGCAGGACGACGCCGTCTTCGCCCACATACACGAGGAGGTGGGGGGCGAGGGGATCACCGGCCTCCACCAGCGCGCGGGCGCCTTCGCCCTCGGCGCGCAAACAGAAGAGCAGGCCGGGGGGCACCTCGGGGGCGGCGACCACGGCGCAGAGGCCGGGGGGCAGGCGGTCGAGGCGGGGGCCCTGTGCGGCGCGGATGCGGGCGAGGTCGACGCGCAGGTCGGCGAGGGAGAGGTCGGTGAGGCAGAGACCGACGCCGGAGCCCTCCATGTCCACCACGCTTTCCTGCAGGGCCATGAGCTGGCGGCGGCGGTACTCCAGGTCGTTCATCGCGTCGCCGGAAGTGGCCTCCATCAGGTTCTCTTCGCCGGTGGCGGAGAGGTCCATCAGGGCCATGCGGCCGGCGACGCGCTGCTCCAGGCCGATGTACTCTTCGAGCTCCAGATTGGGCCAGAAGTTGATGAGCTGGATGCGGCTGTTGGTGGAGCCCAGGCGGTCGATGCGGCCGAAGCGCTGGATGATGCGCACCGGGTTCCAGTGGATGTCGTAGTTGATGACGGTGTCGCAGTCTTGGAGGTTCTGGCCTTCGGAGATGCAGTCGGTGGCGATGAGCAGGTCGAGCTCGCCCTCGGCGGCGCTCTCGGCGGGGCGCTCCTTGCTGCGGGGCGAGAAGGCGCTGAGTAGGGCGCCCATGTCCAGGCGGAGGTTGGCCAGCGTGCTGCGGTTGCGGCCGCTGCCGGTGACGAGGCCCATCTGCAGGCCCAGGGCTTGGGCCCAGCCGGCGAGGGCCTCGTAGAGGTAGGTGGCGGTGTCGGCGAAGGCGGTGAACACCAGCACCTTGCGGTTGCCAGGGTTGAAGGGGTGGGCGAGCTTGGCCTCGATCACGGCCTTGAGGTCGCGCAGCTTGGCGTCGCGGGCCGTGTTCACGGCTTCGGCCGAGCGCAGCAGGGTGCGCAGGCGCTCGCGGTCGGCCTGGAGGTCTTGGCGCCAGCGCAGGGCGTCGACGTCCTGCACGAGCACCTTCACCTTTTCGCCCACCAGCAGGGCTTCGAGGCGGGGGTCGGTGAGCTCCAGCTCGGAGGGTTGCAAGGCGCCAAAGTCGAAGGTGCCAAGTTCGCCGCTGGCCTCTTCGAGGCGCTGCAGGGCACGGTCGATGTCTTCGTGCAGGCGATGCAAGGTGCGTACAAAGCTCTGTACGGAGCTCTCCATGCGCTTGAGCACGTTGACCCGCAGGAGGTGGATGAGGCTCTCTTCGCGGTCGGACTGCTGGAACTGTCCGCGACCTTCGCGCACAGCGGTGCTGTACTTTGCGTCGTAGGCGGCGCGCCGATGGGGCAGGACGTAGCGCAGGGGGGCATAGACGCTGAGGTTCAGGCGCCGGATCTCCTGGTTGATCTCGCGCACGGGGCGCAGCTCGCCCTTGGTGTCGAGGTCGGACTTCACGTTGATGGGGCGGTTGCGCTCGGGAAAGCGGCCGGTCTCCTGGCTGCCGTAGTAGCGCTCGATGTGGCGGCGCGAACGGGCGATGGTGAGCAGATCGAGCAGGCGGAAGTAGTCAAAGCCGAGCATCTCCAGCAGCCGGGGCGTGGTGCGCTGCGACTCGGGGCCCTTCATCCAGTTGTTGAACTGGAGCTGCGCGAGGCGGGTGGTAGTCTCGATGCTGGGAATGCCCTGCTCGCGCAGGGCGTCGTCCTGGCCTTCGGTGATGAAGGCGATCTGGTTCTTCAGGTCGGCGAGGCGGTTGTTGACCGGTGTGGCTGAGAGCATGAGCACGCGGGTCTTGACGCCCTCTCGGATAACGCGGCGCATCAGCACATCGTAGCGGGTGTCGCGGTCGCGGCGGGCGGGGCGGTTGCGGAAGTTGTGCGACTCGTCGATGACGATGAGGTCGTAGTTGCCGAGGTTGACGGTGGAGAGGTCGATGTCGCCCGACTGGCCGGAGGTGCGGCCGAGGTCGGTGTGGTTGAGCACGTCGTAGTTGAAGCGGTCGCGCAACAGGATGTTGCGGCGGTCGTTCTGGCGGTAGAGGGTCCAGTTGTCGCGCAGACGCTTGGGACAGAGCACCAGCACGCGATCGTTGCGCAGCTCGTGGTAGCGGATGACGGCGAGGGCCTCGAAGGTCTTGCCGAGGCCGACGCTGTCGGCGAGGATGCAGCCGCCGTAGCGCTCGAGCTTGTCGATGACGCCGATGACGCCGTCGCGCTGGAAGCGGTAGAGCTTGCTCCACACCACGCTGCTACGCAGGCCGGTTCCGGCGCGGAGCACCCGCTCTTCGCCGAGCCCCTCTTCGGCGCCAAAGATGGCGTGCAGCACACGGGCATAGACGAGGGCGGCGGCGGGGGGTGCTGCAATTTCGTCGAGGGCGGCGAGGAGGGGCTCGATGGCTGCAGGGCGGGCGGGGAGTTGGGCCCAGGTCTGCTCGAAGAGCTGGGCGAGGGCGGAGAGCTCGCCGGGTCCTTCGGCGGTCTGCACCAAGGAGAAGCCGGTGGAGGGGGCGAGGCCGAGGCCGGGGCTGTGCAGGCCGCAGGAGCCAACGAGGGCGGCCTGCACGGCCCCGGCGCTGGTGGAGAGGGTGATCAAGCCCTGCTGCACGGGGCCGGGGAGCAGGCGCAGCTCGCCGCGCTCGCGCAGCCATCGGGCGAGTTCGCGGGCGAGGTAGGGCACCTGGAGGCGGTTGCGCGCGGGGCGGTCGGCGGCGTCGCCGAAGAGGCCGATGGCTTGGGGGTCTGTGGAGGGCAGGACCAGTCTGGCCCGAAGGTTGCCGTGCAGAGCCTTGCGCAGCGCGGCGACGGCGAAGAGGCAGAGGCTGGGGGTGATGCTGTCGAGGCGCTGGGGGCTCGACGGGGCTGCGCTAAGCTCGTCGATGACCCTCGCGGCGCCGGTGTTCTTGAGGAGCTTCATGGATCCCTGCACGGTCGTGGCGGCGAATGTGCAGGGTAACATCGGGGCGCGTGCCCGGGCCTGCGCCTTGCGGGGATTGTCCTGGGCAGGGTGGGGTCTGGCGATCAGGTGGGTGGGGTGGATGTCGCGTAGACCTGCCGCAGCGCCTCGGCTGCGGCGTGGGCGTCAAGGGCATCCGGCTCCAGCGCCTCGCTCAGGAGGAAAGCCAGCTCCTCCCCGGGCGGCCGGATCTTGGCGTCGAGGCGCTCCTGAAGGGCCTGCGGCACCTGAGCGGGCCACAGTCGACGGAAGAGGTGCCAGGTGGGGAGTTCGGTCTGGGTGTGGCGTCGGGCGACCCGGGCCAGGGCGGGGGCGTCGATGGCACCTCTGTCCAGCAGGGCATGGGCGGCGCGAATGGCGCGCCAGTCTCCGCGGTCCATGGCCTTTGCACACCATTCGTCGAGCTCGTCGAGGGGGGCCAGTTCCAGGAAGGTGGACAACAGCCAGCACTCCAAACAGGTCTCGCGGGTGCAGGTGTCGGAGGTAGGTCCCCCTTCGGTCAGAGGGGTGGATGGTGGATTACGGAAGGTCTCCAGCAGCGCCTCCAGCAGCGCCTCCTTCTGGCTGTGTCGACGCAGAGCGCCGATGAGCTGGTTGAGCGCAGGCGGGACAGACGGGTGTGTGGCGATTGTGCTTGCGTCAACAAAAAATGTGACCCGCGAGGCTGAATCGTCTCGATCGATGCCAGATCCGATCAGGCGAATGGGCAGGGTCGCGGCGATGTTCCACAGATTGCGCAAGGCATCGGCCATCCAGTCCGCCTCGGCCCAGGGCGCGTCCTCCCGCAGGAGCGCCTGCAAGGCCGGCGTGTGGCCGCCGCTGAGGTCTTGGCTCCAGTGTTCGTCTCCCGAGAAAGGGTCTGCATCTTCCAGGGCCCAATGCCTCAGCGCTTCCTCAGCCTCTGTACAGCCCGGATCGAAGCGGTCGAGCGCCCCCGCCCCGAACAGGCGCTGGCGGGGGGCCCGCGCCCCCCGGGGGTACCACCGGAGCCCAGGCAGCGAGCGCGCCCCCCCGTGATGGGGGGGCAGGGGGCATTGGGGGCTGGGCC
>JBEIQK010001027.1:0-1960 GCA_040376505.1 Alphaproteobacteria bacterium
CATCGATCTCAGTCGCCGGTCGGCGCGGCGGATCGATTTGATTGACGCGGGCGTGACCACCGTGGAGCTGCGGGTGGTGGGCTGCAAGGAGCGCTATGGGAAGTGCGATTGAGGTTGGGTGAGGGTGTTGGGGGCGACACCCTGGGTGGGAGCTGGATCGGCGAGGGCCTCGCGCCGGTCGTGGTTGACAGCAGCGATGTGGACGAGGACCACGAGGAGGAGGGTCAGGTCTCCCACGGCAATGGGAGAGCAGGCGGTCGCCACGGATCGTCTCACCGACCGGCGCGGTGGTGCATGTCGCACGCCACCACAGCGCCTGCCGGGAGCCCAGCGACCGTCAGAAGTGAAGCGTCGTAAGATTGGCGGTGATCCACCTCTCCGCAGGCGCGCCCAAGGCCTCGCGGAGCGTGCTCCACCACGCGCGAAGGTGCCCATGTCGGTCTGGCTGCAGGCGCCCCGCCACCGCCAGGGAGAGAAACGCCTCCTGCTGGGTCAAGCTGAGGTGGGTTCCGTTCAACATCTCATCGATCAGCAAGCAATACCAGGCGGCGACGTCGGCCCGCGCCTCCTGCCGAGCGAGGCGCAGGCGCTCACAGTTCAGGTTTAGGAAGTCGATGAGCGCGTTCAGCTCGTCTTCGACCACCCCCAATTGCGCGCAGGCCGCCCCATCGGCCGCCATGAACCCCTCCAGATCCACCGTCACGACCCGCGGCTGCCCCGCCCACCTTCGCGGATCGAGGCCGCCGGGCAGATCATCGTCGGCCTTGTGCTGCCCACAAGACACATTGGACGCGCCCCTGCGGACGGACCTGGCGTAGCGCGAGGGATCGGTGTGGTGGGCAAAGGTGCCCCCACCGCAGCACAGCGCGAGGTTGCGCCAGTCCAAGACCCGGCCAGGGGCCTTCGACTTCGGCAGGACGTGCTCCACCTGCTGGTCGAGCTGGTGGAGGGCCCCATCTTTTGTGGTGAGGCGCTGCTCGCAGTACAGACAGAGCCCTTGCTGGCGTTCGACCAGGACGTCGCGCAGCTCCCGGTAGGCCGCGTCGTTCGTAAAGCGGCTCCAGGCCTCGCCCGCCGCCTTGCCCGTGGCCTGGGCATCGCCTGGGTGGGTTGGCAGGTATTGGGCCAACAGCGGCGGCGACTGAAGGAGGGCCGGGACCTTCTTCACCCCGCCTCCCCGCGCAGCGCCGCCAGGCGCCCCATCAGCGATTGACGGTGCATCTCCAGGTCGGCCCGCGCCAGGGCCGGGTCATTGGGGAGCTGTCCGTCCAGCTCCTCGCGCAGGGCCTGGGCCTCGGGGAGGGCGCCACGCCCCGCGTGAACCGCCAGCAGGTAGGCCGTCAGCTTCTGGCGAACCGGGCCGTCCACCCGCTCGGGGGCGCCCATCAGCTCCACCAGCACGCGCTCCCCTGTCGCGCCCTGGGCGAAGGGGACCGAACCAATCACGATCTGACCATCCTCCCAGTCGAGCTGTCGCACACAGGCTGCT
This sequence comes from Alphaproteobacteria bacterium, assembly GCA_040376505.1. GTDB lineage: Bacteria > Myxococcota_A > UBA796 > UBA796 > UBA2385 > JBEIQK01. Next base: position 1,490 of record JBEIQK010001027.1, read on the forward strand.
TCCACCGAGGCGATGACCTGCTCGGAGTGGGTGGACAGAACAAACTGGGTATTGGGAAAGGCCGCCAGCAAGCCCTGGATGACTCGCCCCTGCCAGGGGGGATCGAGATGCAGGTCGATCTCGTCGATCAACACAACGGCGGGCGCGTTGGTGCCGCGCCAGGGGTCGGAGAGGTCGTCGCTCGGGTTGAGCTGCACCATCCGCCGGGCGATGTCGACCACCAGCGAGAAGTGTGTGCGGTAGCCATCCGACAGGGCCCGCAGGTCGAGGGACTCGGTGCCCCCGCTGACGTGGGTGAAGTCCACCAACATGCGAAGCGGGCGGGTCTCGATGCGGGGGTTGGCGCAATGAAGGGCGGCGGCGCCCACCGCCCGGCGAATCCACTCCAAGGCCGGCGTGCGGTGGCCAAAGTCGCGCCGGGCCTCTCGTTCGCGGCGCTCTTGATCCTCCATCACATAGAACCACTCAAAC
>JBEIQK010000521.1:0-4732 GCA_040376505.1 Alphaproteobacteria bacterium
ATACTTCGGCACGCAGCCGGCCATCGCCATCAAAAAGGCAGCGCCCACGGGAGACATCGGCATCAGAACACCACCCAGTCAAAGCCAGCGAGCAACATCCACGGATCATCGGGCAGGTCGGTGCCCGAGACCGTGGCGCCCGCCACCGTCACGTTGAGGAGATAGAGCGGCTGGTACTTGAGGCGTCCGTGCACCTCGGTGCCGATGGCCTCGCCAAAGCCGTCGCGGGCGTGACTGACGCCCAGATCGGCCACGAGCTTGTGCGGGATGATGTCCACGCCGCCCGACGCGTCGACGGCGGTGAGGCCCGCGCCGCCGCCGGACACATCGGCCACCACCGGCGTGCTGCGGTTGATGGCCCCGGTGTCGGGAAACAGGATCAGCGCGCCGTGGCTGCCCCAGGTGGCGCCGGCGATGCCATAGGCATTGCCGGTGATGACACCCTGGTAGGTCGCCGGATCGGTGCCATCCCGGCTGCTCTTCAAGGCCTCCACCCGCAGGATCGAGCCCATGCCGGCCCGCCAACGCAGGCGGGCCTCCGCGTCGACCAGCCAGCCGGCCACCGGCACATCCACCAGCTCCTTCACATAGAGCTTGCCTACGTTGCCGACGGCGACGACGCTGGCGCCGAGCGGGCCCTTGTCGAGACCTTGGTTGTACCCAAGGTCGGCGGCGAGCCAGGTCAGGTCGGCGTCGACCTCGGGGGCCAGCCCCTCTCCGTCGGTGCGCAGATCGAGCATCGGACCGCCCTGCAGGCCGGAGAGCGTGCTGGTGGGCCCATAGCCGAAGAAGCCGCCGCTGCCGCCCGAGCGGTCGCGCACCACCCAGCCATGGCCGCCGACGTGCAGGCCGTAGGCCGGAACCCAGTCGAGATCGCCCATCAGGAGGGCGATGTCATCGCGCACGCCCACGCCCTTCTCGACGAGGTCGTAGGCGCCCAGGCGGTAGCGCAGGCGCTCGCCGCTGGCGTCCTTCACCTTTCCGTAGACAGACAGCCCGGCCGCCTCCGAGCCAAAGAAGCGCAGCCCGCCGCCCATGCGCAGCAGGTCGTCGAGGCGGGACTTGGCCGGATCGTTCACGCCATCGGCGACAAATTGCAGGCCCGAGACCACCGTGAGGCTGTGGCGCGGGCCGGGCTTTGCCTTGAAGGTGGCGTTCAGTCGCCGGGTCTGGAGATTGACCTGGTCGCCACCAAAGCCGCCGCCGGTGTTGCCGGCGACGCCATAGGCCTGATCGCCCCAGAGGAAGTCGATCTCGAAGGCCGCGTTGAGGGCGGCCTTGCCCTCCCAGACCGGCGGGGCGTAGGTGAAGAAGCCGTTGACCCGCTGTTCGACGTAGTGGGAGTAGCCCGACTTCTCATCGGTCTCCCCGTCTCCGTCGAGGTCGAGCCCTTCGGGCGGAATGACCGTTGATCCGTTCAGGCCGCCCAGCGTGCCCACCACCTGCCCATCGAGGAAGGGGTTGGTGGTGACGATGCTCGTGTCCACCGCCCGGGTCTGCACCAGGCCGACAAAGGTGAAGCCGGAGGTGGGCGGATCGGGGCGCGGCAGCACCCCGTCGGCCCAGGCCGATTCGGGGGGAGGCGCGGCCAGGGCCGCCGGGAGGAGGAGAGACAGGAGCACGAAGGGTCCTACTGACGGCGGTAGATCTGGATGTTGTCGCCCGGATTGAGACCGGTGCCGCTGGTGCTGCCGAAGCCGGTCTCCGGCGTGGGCGGGAGAAAGCCATAGTCCGGCTGGGTCTGCACGACCTCGTAGGTGAGCGTGTCGCCATCGACCTGGTAGATACCCTCTGCCGTGGCGGCGTAGGGCGAGGTCTGGGTGAGGACGATGGTGGCCGGGCTGGTGCCCTCGTCGGCGACGAAGGTGCCGACCAGCTCGGAGGACTCGCCCGACTCGGCGGTGGCGACGACGAGGTAGCTGCCGTCGGCGGCGAAGGCGGCGGTGATGGCGCTGTCGTTGAAGGGGCGCGCCGAGAAGAGCGGGCTGATGTCGTCGCCCGTGGAGAGCCAGTCGCCCACGATGGCCGCGTCGGTGCCGCCGCCGTCGGCGCCGTCCGCTCCATCGGCGCCGTCGGCGCCGTCGGTGGCATCGGAGCCCTCTTTGCCCGCGCCGGTGTCGCCCGAGACGTCGTCGGGCTTGCAGGCGAAGGACAGGACGAGGGTGCTGAGCAGGAGCAGGCGAGACATGTCAATCCTCCAGGGAGCGCGCACGGAGCGCGTTCTTGTCGATCTTTCCAGAACCCGTCCGTGGGAGGGACGGCAAACAGAGAATCCGCTTGGGTTGCTTGAAGCGGGCGAGGCGGCCCTGCAGCCAGGGGCCGATCTCCGCGGCATCGAGGGAGACGCCCGGGGCTGCCTCGACAAAGGCCCAACCGACCTCGCCCCAGCGCGCGTCGGCCACGCCAATCACCGCGACCTGGCCCACCCCGGGGCACTGCAGGAGCGTGGCCTCGACCTCGGCGGGGTAGACGTTCTCGCCCCCCGATTTGTACATCTCTTTCAGTCGACCGCGAACAAAGAAGAAGCCGTCGCGATCCACCGAGAGCACGTCGCCCGTGCGGAAGTAGCCCTCCACCATCGACCGGGCGGTGGCGCCCTCGTCATCGAGGTATCCGCCAAAGACCACCGGCCCGCCCAGCACCAGCTCCCCCGGCTCGCCCGGCGCGCAGTCGCTGCCATCCGGGCGAAGCACCCGGGCGTCGATGTGGTGGATGGGCCGCCCCACGCAGCTCCCCGGCGGCCCGGCCGTCGGGTCGTTGGGGTCGCCCTGCATCTTGGCCAGGGCCGAGGCGCCGGGCATGGAAAAACAGTTGGGCCCCACTTCGGTGAGGCCAAAGCCCTGGCGCAGCGGGATGCCGCGGGCGCGGTAGCGCAAAAAGAGCGGCAGCGCGAGGGGAGCGCCGCCGCAGAGCGCGTCGCGCACACAGCGCAGATCAGCCGCGTCGAAGCGTGGGTGATCCGCCAGCATCTGGAAGATGGTCGGCACGCCCATCAGGTGGGTGATGCGCTCCCCCTCGATCAGCCCCAGCGCCTCGGCGGGATCGAGGCGGGGCACCAGCACCACCTTGCCGCCGCGGTGCAGGAGCGGCGTGGTAAGACTGTTCATGCCGCCGGTGTGAAAGAGCGGCGCGAAGGTGAGCGTGGAGCAGCGCGCGTCGAGGTCGCAGGCGAGCGTGGTGTTGACGGCGTTCCAGTGCACCTGACCGTGGGTCAACCGGGCGCCCTTGGGCTTGCCGGTGGAGCCCGAGGTGTACATCAACATCCACGGATCATCGGCCCGGGGCGCGCCATCCGAAACAAAGGAGTCGGGATCCAGCGTGCCGGGCCCCTCGTCCAGGTAGAGGGTGTGGCGGCCGGTGAGCAAGGCAGCATGGGCCTCATCGACGAGCACAACCTTGGCGCGGCAGTGGTCGAGCTGCCAGACGATCTCCTCGACGCTCAGTCGCCAGTTGACGGGAAAGAGCACCGCCCCAAGCTCGGCCGCCGCGAAGAGCAGGGCCAGGGTCTCGGCGCGGTTCTGGGCGATGACGGCGACGTGATCGCCGGGTGCCACCCCCTCGCGCCGCAGACGGGAGGCCCAGCCCAGCGAAGCCTGGTGCAGATGGGTCCAGGTCCAGCGCAGCTCGGTGCTGATGTCGACCACACACTCGGCGTCGGGCTGGAAGCGCCGGCCCACGGCCAGCCAGTTGGACAGTCCACGGGGCGGCATCATCTCAGTGCTCCCGAAACCAGCGGTCGAGCAGGGGGTAGAAGACCTTGGGGCCAAAAGAGCCCACCACGACGCCAATGTGCCCGGTCTCCAGGGTGTGCGCCACCACATCGGCGCTCGAAGTGCGCTGGGCCAGGGGCAGCACCGCCTCCATCGGCGCGATGAAGTCCTTGCGGGCGGCCGCCACGAAGAGCGGGCAGCGGATGGCGCCCAGGTCGACCGCCTCGCCCTGCACCACCCAGCCGCCGTGCATCAGGCGGTCCTCCTGGTAGGCGCAGCGAATGAACTCCCGCGCGAAGGCGCCGGGCATCGGCACATTCTCTTCGAGCCAGCGCTCACGCGCCAGCGCGCGGGCGAGCTCGCGTGGGTGGTCGAGGACGGCGGCGAGGGCGGCGTACTTGGAGAGGTTGCCCATCGGATCGAGCAGCCGAAAGCCTGCCTTCATCACGTCGATGCTGACGAGGCCGTCGGCGTCGATGGCGCGGTCGACGTCGAAGGTGGCCGGATCGACGAATTGCCGAAAGCGCCCGCCGTGGGCGAAGTGGACGGGGGCGGTGAAGGTGGCGAGGCCGCGAACCCGCGCCGGGCGCAGCGCCGTGTACATCGCCCCCAGGGTGCCGCCCTGGCAGTAGCCGAGGAGGAAGACCTGGGCGGCGCCGGCGTGGCGGCAGGTGCGCTCCACCGCCCGGTGCAGCAGTTTCAGGAGCACGTCGCCGACCTCGATGGCGGCGTCCTCGGGGCCGGGCACCCCCCAGTCGACGAGGTAGACCGGATGCCCCAAACGGGCGAGCCCCGCCACCAAAGAGCGGTCGGGCTCGAGATCGCAGATGTAGGCGCGGTTGATCATCGAGGGGATGATCACCACGGGGGTGGCGGCGGCGGGGCCGGTGGGCGCGTAGTAGCGCAGCTCCAGCTTGTTCTGGCGCAGGATCACCGCGTGGGGGGTGAGGCCCACCGGCGGCCGTGGCAGCAGCATCGACGCCAGCATCCCCCGACGCACCGCGTCCCACTGACGCGGCGCA
>JBEIQK010000897.1:0-2505 GCA_040376505.1 Alphaproteobacteria bacterium
GCCGCGGCTCTCTTCCTTGACGGCGGCGAGGCGCGCGAGGGCGCCCATGGCGTCGGCGTCGGCGGCGCGGCGCTCGGCGGTGGAGCGGGCGAGCTCGGAGGCCTGAAGATCGGACTGGGAATTGCCCAGGGCCAGGCGGGTGTTGGCCATGATCGCGTCCTGGGTGGCCTGGTACTGGGCGTTGGCCGCGGCGGTGTTGGCGTCCTGGCTCGCGTGGCTGGCCAGGGCGTTGGCCAGTTGGGCCTTTCGCTGGGCGACATAGGCCAGGTCGCGGGGTTTATACCCCATCGGGTCGTCCTGAAAGGCGGCCTCGGCCTCCACCAGCGCGCCGTGGGCCTTGTGGAGCTCTGCCGGCACGAGTTGGGCGGCCGGGCCCTTGGCGGCGATGGCGTAGGCCTCGCGGGCCGAGACGAGCTCGGCGGGCACCTTGGGGGCGCAGGCGGCGAGGCCCACCAGCAGCGTGAACGAGAGGCCGAAGGCCGGCGAGGAGACAGGGGCGGGGAGTGGGGTAGACACGGTCGCATCCAAGGTTGGGGCGGAGAGAGAATCGTGAACAGAGCGAGACGCGGCCGTCAGGGGCCGTCGCCGAGGGCGTAGGGGTTCTCGGCCTGCAGGCGGCGGACCCGGTTGAGGGCCTCCTGGGCGGCGTCCTTCTCGTCGCTGGCCTGGGTGAGGGCGATCGCCAGCTCGGCGTCGGCCTCGGCCCGGCGGAGCCAGGAGGCGGCGCGCTCCTTTTCACCCTTGGCGTACAGACCCGTGGCCGTCTGCAGCCCTTCGCGGGCGAGCTGGAGGTGAAGGGCGGCCTGGGGCACCCCGCCCGCGCCGAGCTCCTCGGCAGAGCGAATGGCCGCTGTCGAGGCCTCGGTGTGCATCGGTTGGGTGGTCGCGCAGCCGGCGAGGGCGAGGCCCAGCAGAAGGGGCGACAGGGAAAGAGAGCGGCGCTGTCTCATGGTGACCTTGGGGGTGGTGGGGAACGATGGGGGCCCTCCCCTTCCCATGCAACTCCTGGGCCCGGGGCCCAAGGACGCGACAAGGAAGGGCAGCGGCACCTTCTTGCAGGTTCGGCCGCGTCGGCGCGCGCGGGGCGGCCGTCAGCCTGGAGCGAAGCGGCATCAAAACGATGGAGGGCGCGGCGCCGGAGTGGATGGCTGCGCGGGGCGGCCGGGTGCGGTCAGTCATGAATGCCGAAGAACCAGCGCCGGGCGTTAAAGAGCTGGAGTTGGGGCCCGCTCGGCAGCAGGGCCACGCCCACCGACAGGTGACCCGATCGAAACAGCAGGGCGCCGCTCGCTGACCCGCCCCGCTTGCGGTAGCGGAGGTCGACCCGGTGGTCGCCGCCCCGAACGCGGCAGGGCTGAACGGTGATCCATCCGTCTCCCACCTGAACGCGGGCCTCACCGGAGACGCCGGAGACGGTCATGCGGTCGCGCACCCAGCGGGGGAGGGCGCGCCGACTGGCGATGATGAGCACGAAGGGGGCGGAGTCGCTGGCCCGCACGCGGAGGGTGGTGTCGAGAAAGGGGCTGGCGCCGACCTTGATCTTGCCCTGGAGCACCGAGAGGGTGGCCGACCATCGGCGAGACGGACGGCGGGAGCCGGTCTGGTGGGCGCCGACACCGCCCTCGGTCAACACAAGCTCGCTGCCGGTGAGGACATAGAGGCCCTCGGTGAGCTGCGCACCAGTCAGGTGCGCGCGCACCGCCATGTCGGCCACGAGATCGTAGCGGCCAAAGTGGAGATCGATGTCTTCTCCGTCGATGAAGAGGTCTCCGTGCGCGGCGGCGTCTTCGCTGGAGGCCCACAGCTCCCCGTGAACGGTGCTGCTGCCGCCGGTGAGGGTGAGGTCGACCCCCGAGGGGAGGAAGGCATTGAAGGCGGCGATGTCGGGGATGTGCGACCGGGGGAGCGTGAGGTGGACGGCGACCTGGGTGGGTGGCTCGGTGAGGGGGGCGTCGGGGCTGGTGGCCTCCATGCGCAGGCCGGTGCCCTCGACGATTCGCACGCCGTCGGCGTTCGTGGTGATGGCGAAGTCATCCACGCCCAACACGAGGCGCCGCTCCAGCGCGCCGGTGGCGTCGGGCCCCACCGTGGCGTCCAGTCGCCCGGCGCCGGTGATCTCATTTTCGAGCACGCGGAGGCGAAGACTGGGCAGGGTGACCCGGACCCGGCTCCCCGGCCGGAGTTGGGCGCCGTCGAAGCCGATCTGGAGCTCGGCGTGGCCGGTGCCGCCCAGACGCAACCAGGGCAGGAGCTCCAGGAGCGGGTCGAGGGCGCGCAGATCACCCACCTCGAGGCCGAGCCGGGCCTCGCCGCTGAGGGAGGCGAGGCGCTCGTCGTCGGCGGCGGTGCGGTCGAAGCCGGCCAGGGTGAGGGAGACCTCCCCGTGGAGGGCCTCGGCCAGCGTCGCCTCTCCCTGGGTGCCGACCATCTCGTCGCTGTGGAGCCGGGCGTCGAGGTCGCCGGAGGGGCGCTGGCCGATCAGGGTGACCTCGGCCCGACCCAGGC
>JBEIQK010001110.1:0-1670 GCA_040376505.1 Alphaproteobacteria bacterium
ATTCCGGCGCCTCCATTCAGTTGAGCGGCTCTACCATCACGGCCAATGAGGCCTACGCCGGAGGTGGCATCGGGGCGATGAACGCGACCCAGGTCGACATCGCGGGCGCGACCCTCGGGTCCAACTACGCCATCTACGGCGGCGCCTGGTATGGCTCCTCGGTGACTCGCGTGGATGTGCGCGACTCCACCTTCCTCGCCAACACCACCTACTACGGTGGCGGCGCGCTGTATGTCTACACCGGCGAGGACTGGAGCTTCGTCGACAATGTATTTCAGGAGAATGTCGCGACCTACTCGGCCGGGGGTGCCCTGGCGATCGGCTATGCCGCGACTCTCCAGATGTCGGGCAACCAGTGGAGCGAGAACCGGGCCTACACCTACGGCGGCGCCTGGTATGTCGCGGGCATCACCACCGAGCTCACCCTCACCGACGAGCGCTTTGAGGACAACGCTGCCCCCTATGGCGGCGGCGGCGCCGCCTACCTCGATCTGTCTCCGGTGGTGGTGGCCTCTGGCCTGTCCTTCTCCGGCAATCAGACCGAGGGCTCAGGCGGGGCGCTCCTGGTCGATCGCTCCGGGCTCACCGTCTCCGGCGTCGAGCTGTCGCGTAACATCGCCCTCAAGGAGGCGGGCGGCGGCATGGCCTTTCGCTGGGGGGCCGACCTCTCTGTTCAAGATGCCACCTTTACGGGAAATGAGGCGGGCGACGCCGGCGGCGGCCTCTCGGTGCGCGGGGCGGGGCTCGTCACCCTGCTCGATGTAGACGCGATGGGCAACACCGCCGAGCAGGCCGGCGGCGGGCTCTACCTGCGCGATCTGAGCAGCCTGTCGGCCACCCGCCTGCGCCTGTGGGAGAACACCGCCGACTATGGCGGCGGCCTCTACCTGCGCGGTGCAGAGGGCTCCCACCTCGACACCCTGATCGTTCAAGACAACCAGGCGAACTATGGCGGCGGGCTCTGCCTCGTCGAGAGCGGGCTCGCCACCGTGCTTCAGGGCGGCCTGCTCGCCAACCGCGCCAGCCGGGATGGGGCGGCGGTCTACGCCTGGCAGGCCCCCTTCTGGCTCACCAACAGCCTCGTGGCCTACAACGGCGGCAGCGCGGCGCTGGTCGCCGATGACGAAGCCACCAGCGGCGGCAGCTATGGCGCCACCTTCGACAATGGCGCCGACTGGGGCGGGGCGCTCACGGCGGCCCGCTTTGGCGACTGGCAGAGCGCCGACCCCTCGCTGGGGCGCTTCTCCACCAATGGCGCGGCCGACGACGATCAGCTCAGCCTCAACGCCGACAGCCCCCTGCGCGACGCGGGCGACCCCGCCCTCACCGACCCCGACGCCAGTCGCTCGGACATCGGGCCGATGGGGGGCCTGCTGACCTGGACGGAGGACGCCGACCTGGATGGGGTGGCGGCCTGGCTGGACTGTGACGACGGCGAAGCGACCTCCTTTCCGGGCGCCGCCGACACCTGGTACGACGGGGTAGACGCCGACTGCAGCGGCTCGGACTTCGACCAGGATGGCGACGGCGTCGACGCGATCGAAGGGGGCGGCGATGACTGTGACGACCTCGACCCCGAGCGGGCGGCGGACTGTTCCGAGCCGGAGGTGGACACCGGCGAGCCGGCCGACACGGCGGAGCCCAGCGCCGAGGCGCCGGTCTCAGGCGAC
>JBEIQK010001100.1:0-1695 GCA_040376505.1 Alphaproteobacteria bacterium
CACGTGCGCGCCGAGCCGCACGCTGGCCGCGCTGCCGACGGAGTAGGCGCTGCCGGTGGTGAGGCTCGCGGTGCCGCTGCTCGGCCCGTAGAGCAGCAGGGCCGCCCCGTTGTCGGTGAAGCCGAGATCCGCCCCCGGCACACCGACCAGCAGATCGGCGTAGCTGTCGTCGTCCACGTCGCCCGCGCCGTCCACCGAGCGCCCCGCCTGATCAGAGGCGAAGAGGCCGGTGCCGGTGAACGCCGGGGAGGCGTCGATGCCGGTGGCGTTGCCCCGGTACAGGTAGACCGCGCCGATGTCCGTCAGCGTGGCGTCGTAGCCGTTCACGCCGACCACCAGATCCTGGTAGCCGTCGCCGTTGTTGTCTCCGGCGGCGGCGGCGGCGGCGGCGACCTCGGTGGCGGGGGTGGTGGTCGAGAGGGCGGTGAAGGGGATGGCGGTGATGGAGTAATCGGCGGCGGTCAGGGTGTAGGTGCCGGAGGCGAAGGGCGCCTCGAAGATGTACACTGCGCCGTTGGCGCCGCTCCCGTGTGCGGTCACGAGCAGATCGTCGGTGCCGTCGTTGTTGTAGTCGATCAGGCCGATCGTCGATCCGAAGTAGCCGCTGATCGTCGTCCCGTTGATCGTGGCGGCGACCGCCCCGGCGGTGGTGGGCGTGTAGGCCGTCCCGGCGGCGAGCGCGCCGCTGACGATGCAGACCGCGCCGCCGCCCGCAGCGCCGGTGTCAACGCCCGGCGCGCCGAAGGCCCAGTCGTCCTGGGTGTCGCCGGTGATCATCGGGCCGACCCCGGCGGCGCTGTAGCCGACCCAGTCGCTGGCGACCGTGCCGGTGAAGACGAGGTGGGTGTAGGTGGTGTTGGTGTCGAGGATCGGGAAGGTGGAGCCGTGGCTGGCGGCGCCCTTGAACACCGCGAGCCGCCCGGCGTCGCTCGCCCCGCTGACGTTGTAGAGCGGCGCCCCGACGATCAGCTCGTCGAAGGTGTCACCGGAGAGATCGCTCACCATGCCGACGCCCATCGCGCCGCGCTGGCCGCTGGCGCTGTCGACGATCTGGAACGACGCCAGCCCGGTGAGGCTGGCGGGCAGGCCGCTCGCGCCGCCCGGCAGCAGGTAGGCGATCCCCTGGTTGGTGTTGCCGCTGTTGTCGTAGTTGCGGTCGCCGAGCAGCACGTCGTAGTTGCCGTCGCCGGTGATGTCCGCCCCGGTGGCCGAGGTGCTGCCGAGCGCGTTGGCGCCGGAGCCGCTGGCGGCGAAGCTGTAGGAGGTTCCCGCGCCGCTCAGCGCCTCCAGCCCGCTGTACTCGCAGTCGTCCGTCCCGTCGCAGTCCTGATCGAAGCCGTCCTCGCAGATCTCCACCGCGCCGGGGTAGACCGACGCCTGCGTGTCCTCGCAGTCGGTGGAGGAGGCGACGTAGCCGGTGGGCTGCGCGCAGTTGACAACGCTCACCGCAGCGTTGCCGTAGGTGTCGCTGTCGCTGTCCTGGTACCAGGTCGTCGTGGCGACGCCGTTGTCAGCGACCCCGTCGCAGTCCTCGTCGTCGCCGTTGCAGGTCTCGGTCGCGCCGGGGTAGTCGCCGGAGTCGGTGTCATCGCAGTCGGTCGTCGGGTCGGTCGACAGGCCCTCGTTGGCGTCGGCGCAGTCGAGGTCAGTCGAGACGCGGGTGTCGCCGGTCGTGTCCAGATAGCCGTCGTTGTC
>JBEIQK010000939.1:0-2347 GCA_040376505.1 Alphaproteobacteria bacterium
CCGCGTCGGCCGGCTTGGGCGCGGGGGTCGGCGCCGGCTTGGGCGGCGGGGCCGGCGCCTTGGCCTCGGCGCCCGTGGGGGCGACAGCGGGGCGCCGCCACTTGGCGAGGGGATCGACGGCAGCGGCGCTGCCATCGGCCTTCTTGACGGTGCCCCCTCCAGCCTCGGGTGGCTTTGCGTGGGGCGCCACCTCGCGCTTGGTCTCGCCCAGGCGCAGGCTCACCGGGCCAAGGCCGATGGGATCGCCCTCTTTGGGGCTCTGGGGGTCCCAGGGGTCCTGGACATGGTAGCGCCGGTAGAGCCGGTCGCTCACCGCCACATTGGGGCGGTCCCAGGCCCGGGCGCCCACGCGCTCCACGAGCTCATCGCCGACGGCCTTGTGGGCCGGCAGCTGCTTCTTCTTGAGGAGATCCTTGGCGGTTGGCTCGCTCATGGCGCCCTCATCATGGCACAGGCGGGCGGCTCTTGGGGCCGGCGTGAACGGTCACCACGCGATCATCGCGGATCACCGCCGCGGCGACCCGGCCGACGTCGTCGCGGGTCACCCGGCCGGGCGCCAGCAGCCGCTCGCGAAAGCGGTCGGCGCCGCCGCCGTAGCGCTCGTAGCTCGCGAGGTGCTCGGCCCGGGCGCTGGCCCGCTGGAGGCCCAGCACCACGCCGTTGACGAGGCCGTCGCGCACCCGGCCCAGCTCCTCTTCGGGCACCCCCTCGCTCGACAGGGCCCGCAGCTCCCGCCAGAGCGCCCGGCGCGCCACTGCCACCCGCTCGGGATCGGTGGCCACCGACACCATCAGGGCGCCGGCCCCCAGGCTGCGGTCGGACCAGGCGCCAACCTCATAGGCGAGGCCGAGCTCTTCGCGCAGGTGGGCGAAGAGGCGACCGCCGCCGCCCACCGCCCCACCCAGGATGGCGGCGATGACGGTGACGACGGGATCATCGGAGTGGTTGACCCCAACGGCCGGGAAGCCCATCAGCAGTTGGGCGACCGCCTCTTCGCGCGGCACCGAGCCCGCCCGCCGCCGGCGGAAGGCCTCAGCGAAGGTGGGCGGGACGACCTCGATCGGCGCCCCGGCGGGCAGGCGGCGCCACAGCCGGTTGAGGCGCAGCGAGATCTCCGCCGGATCAACCGGCCCGGCCACGCCCACGGCGAGGTTGGCGCCGACCATCACCCGGCCGTGGTAGGCCCGCAGGCTGCGCGGGCTGATCTGGGCGAGGCTGGCCGCGGTGCCGGAGGGCGAAAAGCCCCAGGGGTGGCCCTGGTAGAGCGCGGCGCTGAGCAGATCGTGGGCGAGGGTGTTGGTGTCGTCGCGGCCGGTGCGCTGCTCTTCGCGCATGTCGGCTACCACCCGCTTCACGTCCTCCTCGTCGAAGCGGGGCATCAGCAGGGCCTCGCTCAGCAGGGCGAGGCCCAGATCGAGCTCCTCGCGGGGGATGACGAGCTGCACGCCGCAGGTGCTCTTGCCGGTCCAGGCCCGCAGGCTGCCGCCCCGCTGCTCGAGCAAGGCGGCGAAGTCGATGGCGCCGAGCCCGCCGGCCCCGGTGGTGAAGGCCTGGGCCCAGGCGTTGGAGAGGGCCGCCGTGCGTCGGGTCTCCAGCGATCCGCCGCCCAGCCCCACCACCGAGATGGCGACGAGCTCGCCCTCATCGGTGTCAACGACGAGGCGGGCCCCACAGGAGAGGCTGGAGCTGTGCAGACCGGCCGATCGCGGGGCGACGTGGACCGCCGTCGCGCGCCCCTCGTCGAGGGCGGCGCGCAGGCCGGCCTCGTGGACCTCGGCCACCGGCCCAATCCCGCCGACGATGGCGCTCTCCCAGCGGAGGTACTGGCGCGCCACCCGGCGCAGGTCTTCGAGGGTCACCCGCGCCACGGCCTCGTCATAGGCCCGCTCCATCGCCGGATCGCCGAAGAAGACCTGGTACCAGGCCGCCTTGTGGGCGCGGCCATCGACGGTTTCGCGATCGCGCATGCGGTCGAGGCGCAGGCTGGCCCGGGCCCGCCGCAGCTCACCCTCGCTCAGATCGCCGGCCTCCACCTGCTCGATGATCCGCGCCAGCTCGCGCAGGGCGGCCTGGGCGGTGCCCTCGCGGGCGGTGAAGCCAAAGATGATGGCGCCGCCGTCGGCCTCGCTCTCCAGCTCGCACCAGCAGGCCTGCACCAGATCGAGCTCCTGTCGCAGCCGGCTGGTCACCCGGGCGCTGGCCCCGTCGCCCAGGGCCGAGACGAGCAGGTCGAGGGCGACAATGTCGGCGTGGGCGTGGCCGGGCACCGGAAAGGCCAGCTCGATGGTGCGGTCGTCAAAGCCAGGGTCGAGGCAGAAGATGCCGGCCTGGGGCCCCTGGGGGAGTC
>JBEIQK010000018.1:0-23003 GCA_040376505.1 Alphaproteobacteria bacterium
CGAGGCCCTGCGCCGCCTCGACGCCCGCACCGGCCTGCCCGAGGTCAACTCGCTGGTCAACGTGCTGCTGCAGGCCGAGCGCTTTGGCACCTCGGTGGCCCGCTCGCTGCGCGCCCACGCCGAGATCGTGCGCAAGAAGCGCATGCTGGCGGCAGAAGAGGCGGCGGCGCGCATCTCGCCCAAGCTCACGGTGGTGATGATCCTCTTCATCATGCCGGTCATCATGCTCGTGCTGATCGGGCCGGCCGGCATCAACCTCTACCGCAACCTGCTGCCGATCTTCGAACGATGAGGGCGCTGCTCCTCCTGCTGCTTGGGGCCTGCGCGGGGCGTCAGGTGGGCCGTGGTGAGGTGGCCGAGCCGCCGGTTTGGGACACGCCCGAGGGCCGCGACAGCGCGCGGATGCAGCTCATCGGCACGATGATCTCCACCAACCGGCCCGACGAGGCCCTCTCCCTGGTGGCCCAGATGCGGGCCGAGGGCATCAGCGGGGCCCAAATCGACGTTCTGCACGCCCGGGCCCTGCGCGACGTGGGCCTGGTCGACGATGCCCAGACGCTGCTGGTGGCGGTGGTCAAGCGCCACCCCCGCGACGCCGACGCCCACAACCAGCTTGGCATCCTTTATGTAGACCGCCGCGACATCGGCGCGGCCCTGCCCCATCTGGAGCGGGCCGTGCGCCTCGATCCGCGCAGCGCCGACTACCAGAACAACCTCGGCTTCGCGCTGATGGCGGCGGGGCGGCCCAAAGAAGCCGTAGCCCCCCCTGCGCCGCTCGTTGGCGATCGACAGCACCCGTGAACAGACGCGCAACAACCTCGGCTTTGCGCTGATGGGGGCGGGCCTCGACGATGAGGCCTGGCGCGTCTTTCGGGCCACCCGCAGCGAAGCGGAGGCCCGGTACCACTTTGGCTATGCCTACGAGATGCGCGGCGAGCCCCTCGCAGCGCGCCGGCAGTATGAGGCGGCGATCAAGGCCGACGCCCGCTTCACTGCCGCCGTCCGCGCGCTGGCGCGGCTGACCACGCCCAACCCCCCTGTGGAGCTCCACCCATGAACCGTCTCGTCCTCACGGCCCTGCTGGGCGCCACCGCCTGCAACGCGAAGACCCACCTCCAGTACGATCATGGCCGCGCCTACATGGCCTCGATGAGCACCCAGGCCGATCTCTCGCGCCCGAGCGTGAGCGCCAAGACCTACCCGCTCACAGGGGTCGAGGGCCTCGCCCTGCGCGCCGAGGTGGCCAAGCAGACCACCGACTCCGAGTCCGGCGTGGCCGAGGCCACCAAGACCTTCCAGATCAAGTAGCCCGCTCCGCCGAGGCCCCTCATGCGTCTGCCCCAGGGCTCCGCCAGCTCGATGTTGTCTCTGGCGGCCGGGGGCATCGTCGCGGCGGTGATTGCGACGGCCTGGATGCCGATGCTGCAGAGCTCCGGCGCGCGGGAGATCCAGGCCCAGGGCGAGCGCCTCACCCTGGTGGCCCGCCTCGCCCGCGATGGGCTCGGGCTGCACATCCCCGGGGTGGACCCCTCCCTCTCCACCCCCGCTGCGCGCACGCCCGTCGAGGCGGCCTTGGCGCGCACCCGGGAGCTGGCCCAACTCGACCGGGCCCTGCTGGTCTCGCCGACGGGCGATCTGCTCGCCTCGGCGCCGAGCAGCCACCCCAGCCACTATGGCACCCCCCTGGGCGACCGCGTGCAGATCGGCTGCGATCTGGGCCTCGTGGCCTCTGCCGGCGAGCAGTTCATCCTCGATCCCTCCGATCCCAGCGGGCTCGCCAGCCAGTCTGGGTGCGTGGCGGTCACGGATGGCGGAGGCCAGCTCATCGGCGTGGTCGTGGCGATGGCCACCGCCGACTATCTGCAGGCCATCGAGCGCGACCGCACGCGCACCACCGCGTTGCTGCTCGGGCTTGGCGCCCTGGCCGGCCTCGTGGTCATCTTCGGCGTGCGCTGGCTGCTGTCGCCCGTCCATGAGATCAGCGAGTACGCCGCCAGCATCGCCAGCGGCACCCGCGGCGTGCGCGTGGAGCCGCGCGGGCCCGAGGAGATCGCCCAACTCGCCCGCGCGGTCAACGCCCTCGCCTCCAACTTCGAGGCCCGCGAGGACGAGATCAAGAGCCGGATGGCGGTGGTGACCAAGCTCTCCTCGATGGTGGCCCATGAGGTGCGCAACCCCTTGCAGAGCCTCTCGCTGCTCACCACCCTGGCCCGCACCGAGAGCAACCCCGAGGTGCGCACCAACCTGCTTCTCAAGGTCGAAGAGGAGATCCACGTCCTCGAAGATGTCGTGCAGCGCTTCCTCCGCGGCAGCGGCCCCTTGCAGATCTCCCGCGACGCCACCGATCTGGTGGAGGTGATCTCCCGGGCCGCCGCGGTGGCCGAGCCCGAGGCCCGCAAGCGCAAGGTCTCGCTGCTGATCCAGGCCCCCGGCCGGCTGGAGGCCCACGTCGACGGCTCGCTGCTGCGGCGCGCCCTGGAGAACCTCGTGCTCAACGCCATCGAGTTCGCCGGCAAGACCCGCGGCGGGCAGGTGACGATGAGCCTGCTGCCGGGCGGCCGGCAGATCCTCCTGCTCGTCGATGACGACGGCCCTGGCGTGCCCGCCCACCTGCGCGAGCGCATCTTTCAGCCCTACTACTCGAGCAAGTCCGGCGGCACCGGGCTCGGCCTCGCGCTGTGCAAGGAGGTCATCGAGGCCCACGGCGGCACCCTGCGCTGCGAGGACTCGCCGCTCGGCGGCGCCCGCTTTACCGCCACCATCCCGATCGTCGCCGAGGAGCGCACCCCATGAGCGAAGCCGCCACCCTGCGGGTGCTGGTGGTCGATGACAACCGCAGCGCCGCCGACGCCGTGGCCCTGCTGCTCGGCCGCGAAGGGCACACGGTCGAGGTCTTTCACGACGGCCAGAGCGCCATCCACCGCCTCGCCGTGCAGCGCTTCGACATGGTGCTGACCGACCTGCGCATGGAGCCGGTCGACGGCCTCGCCGTGGTGCGCGCCGCCCGGGCCCAGACCCCGCCGGTGGAGGCGATCGTCTTCACCGCCTTCGGCTCGGTGGAGACCGCCGTAGAGGCCATGCGGCTCGGCGCCGCCGACTTCCTCACCAAGCCCGTCACCGCCGATCAGCTCTTGAAGCGGGTGCGCAACTACCGCAAGGTGCCGATCGAGCAGGGCAGCATCATCGGGCAGAGCGCCGCCACGCAGCTCTTGCGCGATCAGCTTGTGCAGGTCTCGCGGGTGCGCAGCACCGTGCTCATCCAGGGCGAGACGGGCACCGGCAAGCGCCATGTGGCCCGGTGCCTGCACCAACTCGGCCGCGACGCAAGCCTGCCGATCGTGGTGGCGCGGCCCTACGAGGCGGTGCCCACCGCCCAACTCCACGCCGCCGGCATGCTGCTGATCCCCACCGTCGACGAGTGGAGCCCCGAGGCGATGGTGGGCCTGCTCCAGCAGCTGGAGACCCTGGAGGCCGGCCAGCCGCCGCGGGTCGTCGCCACCGCCACGCCCGCCATCGACGTGCGCGCCGCCCGCGGCGAGGTGCCGCCCGAGCTGTACTTTCGGCTTGCGGTGCTGGTGATCCGCGTGAGCCCGATCCGCGAGCGCCCCGACGACATCGCCCCGCTGCTGCTGCACTTCCTCGACACCAACGCCGCCGCCTTCGGCAAGGAGCCGCCGCGCCCCTCGCTCTTGCAGCTTGAGCAGCTCGCCCGACACGGCTGGCCCGGCAACATCCGCGAGCTGGCCAACCTCGCCGAGCGGGCCGTGGTGCTGGGCCGCGGGGCCTTTGACATGTCGATCAAGCCGGCCGCCCCAAGCCCGATGGCCCCCCACCTCGCCGAGGGCTTCAACCTCACCGAGCACCTGGAGCAGATCGAGCGCGAGCTGCTGGTGCGGGCCATCGACCAGACCCAGGGCGACCGCCCCAACATCGGCCGGCTGCTGGGCTTGGAGCGCAACACCCTGCGCTACAAGCTCAACAAGTACGGCCTGCTCGACCGGACCTGAGGCGGCATGGAGCCCGCACCCCTCGGCGCCGACGAGGCCCGCACCGCCACCCGACGCGCGGTCTGGAGCATCCTGCTGCTGCTCGGCGCGATCCTGCTCGTGACCGTGGCGCTCTCCCAGACCGAGCTGGGTGCGGCCACCGTCGCCGATCTGCGCGCCCGGGCGCACCCATTAGGCCTGCTCGGCGCCTTTGGGCTCATCAGCCTCGCTTTTGTCTGCATGGCGATGCGCTGGCGGAGCCTGCTGCCGGCCGCCCGTGGCGCCCCCGTCCTGTCGGTGTCGGCGATCCTCTGCGCGGGCCTCCTGCTCAACTACGCGCTGCCGGGGCCCGTCGGCGAGGTGGCGGCGGCCTGGTTCCTGGCGCGGCGCCAGAACATCCCCGTCGCCGATGCGCTGGCCGCCGGCATCACCGGGCGGGTGATCGGGCTGTGTACGGCGGCGGTGGCGGCCTTGGGGGTCTGGCTGCTCACCGATCTGCCGGTGCCGCCTGCCCTCGACGAGGCGGTGACCCTCGCCGCGCTGATCACCGGCGGCGGCGGGTTGGGCCTCGCCCTCTTCGCCGCGCGGCCGGCCCCTTTCCTTGCGGTGGCAGCGGTGGTGTTGCGGCCGGTGCGTCGCCTGCCGCGGGCCGCCCGCCTCGCCGATGGCCTGGAGCGCGGCCTCGGCGCCGTGGCCACCGCCTTTGGCCAGACCGCCCAGGCCGGCTGGGGCGCCTGGCTGCGGGCGATCGGCTGGTCGGTGGCCGGGCACAGCTGCGTGGTGGCCGGGATCTGCGCCGGTGCGGCCAGCGTCGACGCCGCCGCGCATCTGGGCGGCGCCATCTTCGCCTACGCCGCCAGCACCGCCGCGGTGGTGGTGCTCTTCGCGATCCCCGGCTCGCAGGTGGCCTGGGATGGCCTGTTTACGGGCCTTCTGGTCGCCACCGCCGGCCTCGCCCTGCCCGACGCCCTGGTGGTGGGCCTGCTGGTGCGCGTTCAGCAACTGTTCTTCATGCTGCTCGGTGGCGTCACCGTCTTTGTGCTGCTGCGGCCGCCGGGTACGGGCACCTCGCGCCTTTCACCGTGAAGAGAGTGCCTTTCTTGGGCGGATTCAGATAGGGGGCCAGGGAGCCTGGGGTTCCCGATGTAGCGGGTACATCCGGCCTTCACCTGAGGATGGCACATGACGCGGTCTCCCACCCAACCCCGCCTTGTTCGCGCGCGCCGTCGGGGCAACTATGCCCTGCTCACGGCGCTCAGCTCCTCGGTCTTCCTGGGCTTTGGCGCCCTCGCCCTCGACTCGGCCTACATCCGCGTGGCCGACTTGCAGGCGCAGGCCGCCGCCGACGCGGGCGCGCACGCCGCGCTGGTGCGCCTGCGGGTCACCGGCGACATTGAGCTGGCCCGCGACGCCGCGGTGGCGGTGATCAACGCCAACACCATCCTCGGCAAGTCCGCCGAGGTCGACGCGGCCGCGGACATCACCTTTGGCGAGTGGGACTTCGCCAGCGACACCTTCGATGGCACCAGCACCGTCGTCAACGCCGTCGAGGTCACGGTGCGCAAGACGGCCTCCTCGGCCAACGGCTCGATCGACCTGCTGATGATGAAGATGTTCGGCGACGCCACCGCCGAGGCCGCGGCCCGCGATCGGGCGATCGGCGCCCTGCGCTTTCGCGAGATCATGATCGCCCAGGACGTCACGGGCTCCTTCCGCGACGAGATCGGCGACGCCCGCGACGCCAACCTGCTCTTCCTCGACTACCTCTACGAGAACCCCAACCCCAACGACAAGATCGGCATGGCTACCTTCGTCGGCGGCGGTGAGGTCTGGACCGATCTGCAGTTGCTCTCCGACAACTACGCGACGATCCGCAGCCAGTGGGAGACCCTGGACTGGTGCAACCGCAACTACTCGCCGTGGACCAGCTACCCGGTGCCGACCTACCACAACGCGCCGCAGATGATGAACTGCAACGTGGGGGCCTCGCCCGCCTCGCCCAAGAGTGACTCAGGCACCCACCAAGGCAAGGGCATCGACTCCGCCTTGGATGAGCTGCTGGGCGGCGCCGCCGATCCCGAGGCGCTCAAGACCATCGTGCTCGTCTCCGACGGCAAGCCGGAGTGTGTGCCCTCCTCCACCTCCTGCAACGCCTCCCGGGCCCTCCAAGGGCGGCTCAGCGCCGATGATGCCGAAGACAACGGCGTCTCCATCTTCTCGGTCTCCTACAACAACCCCTACAACGCCTCGCAGTCGGCCTACATGGAGAGCCTGATCCGCGGGTACGGCGCCTTCTACGAGACCCTCGATTCGGCCGACCTGCCGGGGATCCTCTACGAGATCGCCCAGGCCGTGCCCGTGGCGCTGGTGAAGTGATGCGCGCTCGCTCTGGTCGTCGAGGCAGCAACGCGATCGAATTCGCGATGCTGTTTCCGCTCTTCCTGGCCATCGCCTCGGTGATCATGGAGTACGGGCTGTACTTCTACGCCCACACCAACATGATCTCCGCCGTGCGCGGCGGCTGCCGGCAGGGTTCGGTGGTGGGCATGGCCGAGTCGCCCGGCCCGGCCGACACCGCGGTGGCCGGCATGACCGGCAACATGGGTGTGTTTGAGGCCTTCAACGTAGACTGCACCGATCCGGGCGACCCCCGCTGCATGGTCACGGCTGAGATCAGCGGGGCCAGCCCCGAGGCGGAGCTCACCTGCACCGCCGAGGTGGCCTGGACCGGCGTCACCGGCGTGGTGCCTGTGCCGGGCACGGTGCGGGTCAGCATGGTGCAGGTCTTGGAGATCCAGCAATGAGCCGCACCCGCAACCGCCGCGGCTCGGCCGCCGTGGAGTTCGCCTTCACCGCGCCGATCCTGCTCTTCATGGCCTCGATTGTGGTGGACTACGGCTGGTTCATGAACCGCCAGGCCACGCTGATTCAGGCGGTGCGTCAGGGCACCCGCGTGGCCTCGCGCGTAAAGCAGATGGACGGGCCGGCCACCGAGGCGGTCACCGCCACGACGTCGGCCCTCGCCCAGTATGGGATCCCCTGCGATGTGGCGGCCTGTGAGGTCTCGGCCACCCTCGATGTCGCCGGCGACATGCTGCTGGTGGTGGTGGATGTGCAGCTCGACTACCAGCCGATCATCGGCCTCGTCCCCATCCCCGACGCCCAGGCCTACCGCTTCTCGATGGCCCTGGACGATCAGGGCATGATCGAAGGGTGAGCCCGTCGCCCTCCGATCTGCCTTGGGCGTGTGGAGAGACAGAGAGGGGGATAGAGCGGAGCGCAGGGTCGGCGGCTCGGGCGTGGATCACGCGGAACGTCGGCCCGGTTGTGCGGGTCCTGCGGTCATGACCCTGTGGAGGATGTGAGATGAGGCTGCTGTTCGTGCTGCTGTTCGCTGCCTGTGGAGACAAGACGCCCCCTGCGCCGGCCGCCGCGCCGGTGGAGGCCGCGGCCGCCCCGGTGGAGGCCGCCCCTGAGGCCCCGCCCGAGCCCCCGCCGCCGCCGCCCGAGGTGATCAACGCCAGCCTCAACGTGACGATCACCTACGCCAACGGCACGTCGAAGACGGGCAAGGTCAAGCGCATCGAGCGCAGCGACGACCTCTTCGGCGAGAAGGGCGAGTGGCACACCGACGCCAAGAAGCTGACGATGAACGGCGACGCCGGCTCTGCCAGCAAGGACTTCGCCTGGACCGACGTGAAGGCGATCACCATCGTGCCGGGCAAGATCCCCGCCGAGATCGACTGCACCTACGAGTCCGACTACCAGCCCTGGATGTACGACTGCACCTTGAAGACCACGGCCACCGCCGTCCTCAAGGACAACTCCAAGTGGGTGGTGGGCACCCGCAACAAGTGGAAGATGACCTTCGAGGACAACGAGTCCGTCGAGTTCTGGCTCTTCAAGCACCCCGCCCGTGAGCAGGACGAGAAGGTCGTCGACCTCGACACCAAGGACGCCGAGAACCTCGCCCTCTACACCAAGCTCCAGAACCGCCTCCGCGAGGAGGTGAAGGGCAACCTGGTGGTCAAGGTGACGGTGAACGGAGGCTGAGCCGCTGGGCCAGGGCCCGCGCGATGATCTCGACGATCTCGACGTGGGCCCGCCCGAAGATGGCGCCGCGGGGCGGGTTCATCAGCTCGATCGCCCCGTAGGAGTGCACATCGTCGTGCACCGCCACGCACAGCGTCGCCCGGGTCTGGGTGCCCATCGTGCGGTCGACCTCGGCGTAAAACCGCGGATCGCGGGCCGGGCTCACCACCACGAGGTTGAGCCGGCGATCGGCGCAAAAGCCGGCGAGGCCCACCAGCCCGTGCAGGCGCGCCCCCAGCAGCTTGTGGGCCATCGGGCCTGCGGTGCTGACGTAGCGCAGGCCGCCATCCTCCTCGATGCGCAGGGCGGCGGCGGCCTCGGCCGGCACGCGGGCCAGGGCGAGGCGCAGGGCTGCTTCCCAGGCCAGCACGTCGGAGGGCGCGCCGCTCAGGTCTTCGATGATCGAGGCGATCCCGGCCGAGATGATGAGCTCAGAGCCATCGACGAGCCCGGCGTCGGTGTCGACGTCTTCGTCATCCTCGGCGTCGTCTTCTTCTGCCTCGTCGACCTCGTCGGCCTCGGTGCGATCGCCTTCGCCGCTGAGCAGGCTGAAGCCCTCTTCGCCTTCGGCGAAGGCGTTGTCGTCGTCATCGTCGGCCGGCAGGATCATCTCGCTGTCGAGCTCGCGCGGGGCCACCACCAGCGACTCGCTGTGCAGCATCGGCTGCACAACAAAGCCCTCGCCGGTCCGGGCGTCGCGGGCGATCACGGTGCCATTGGGCAGCACCTCGCAGGCGAGGCGGTTGATCGCGCCCACGAGGCCCAGGCGATCGAGCCCCACGCCCAACGCCGCCAGCCAGTTGGCGGCCTCAATGGGGGTGCCGGGGTTGCCCTGGGCGCTGACCAGAAAGCGAGACAACGGTAGCTCTTCCTCCGCCGCGGCCGGGAACTAACCCGGGGGAGCCTGGGGATGCCCCTTCCACAGACATTCATCGCAGAATCGTGGTGACTTTCCGCCGCCGGACCCCGCTGCACAGAAGCGTTAAGCCGCGCCGATGTCCACCGCCCCTGATGATCTGCTGCTTCGCTTTCGCCGCTGGGTGATCGGCGCCATCGCCATCGGCGCGCTGGTCTACCTCGTCGGCTCGGTCTGGGCCGGCTTTGCGCAGGTCCAGGCCGCCTTGATGCGCTTCTCCTGGGGCTGGGCGCTGCCGGTCGTGCTGCTCACCTTGGTGAACTACGGCCTTCGCTTTGTGAAGTGGCACTACCTGCTGCTGCGCCTCGGCGTGAAGATGGATGTGCGGGAGAATCTCACCAACTTCATCGCCGGCCTCGCGATGGTGATCTCGCCCGGCAAGGCCGGAGAGCTGCTCAAGCCCTATGTGGTGCGGGCCCGCACCGGCGCCCCGATGGCCCAGACCATCCCGGCCTTGGTGGTGGAGCGGCTGACCGACGGCATCGCGATGTTGATCCTCGCCGGCATCTCGGTCACCACCTACGCCGCCGACAAGGTCGCCTGGATCGCCGTTCCCGCCGCCTTGATCGCCTTTGGCTACGCAGCGCTGGCCATCCAGCCCCTCGGCCAGGCGCTCATCGCCATCGCCGGCCGCCTGCCCGGCCTGCGCAAGGTCGCGCCCAAGCTCGCCGAGATGTACGGTGCCATGCGCATCTGCGCCGCGCCGGCCCCGCTCCTGATCACCTTGCTGCTCTCGGTGGTGGCCTGGTTCGCCGAGTGTGTGGGCTTCATGCTGGTCTTCCGCGGCATGGAGGTCGACGCGCCGCTGGACGTCTGCGTCTTCCTCTACGCCTTCGCCACGGTGGCCGGCGCCGCGATGCCCGGCGGGCTCGGCGTCTCCGAGGGGGCCCTGGCCGGCGGGGCCGTCACCTTCCTGCACATCGACGAGGGCTCGGCGGTGGCCGCCTCGCTCATCACCCGCTGCGCCACCCTGTGGATCGGCGTGGCGATGGGCGCCTTCGCCCTCTTCCGGGTGAGCGCCCTGCTCGGCGGCCCGATCGCGCTCAAGCCCGAGGGCCAGGAGCCGGCATGAGCCGCACCGCCCGTCTGCTCGACGCCTGGGGGCGCGGCCTCTTTGCCCACCGCGGCCTGTGCAGCGCGGCGGTGCTGCTGGTCTCGGCGCTGCTGATCGGCCTCGCCGGCTACCGGGTGCAGCGCTTTGGCGTGCCGGTGGACTTCACGCCCCAGTCGCTCTTCATCGACGAGGGCGAGGCGGTCGACGATCTGCGCCGGGTACAGAGCACCTTCGGCCGCGACGACAACGACCTGCTGCTGCTCGTCGAGGGCCCCCTGGCCAGCGAGGCCGGCGCCGCCTACCTGCGCGCCCTGCACAGCCGCATGGCCGCCGATCCCGACGTGGAGCGGGTCGACAGCCTGGTGAACGCGCCCTTGCTGCGCAGCGAGGGTCCCGGCCAGATCGAGATCCTCCCCGCCCTCGACCTGGGCAGCCCCGCGGAGTCCGTGGTGGCCGCCACCGCCGACCCCAGCATCACGCCCCTCCTGCTCTCCCCCGAGGGCGATCTCACCGTGGTGCGCGCCCGGGTGCGCCGCGAGCTGGTGGAGGTCGCAGACCTGGGCCCCGCCGTGGACCGCCTCGTCGCCGCTGCCCGCGCCGAGCCGGTCCCCAGCGGCTTTACGCTGCAGCCCACCGGCATCCCCTATGTGCGCACCGAGGTCGTCGGGCTGATGCTCAAGGAGGAGCTGACCTTCATCCCCGTGGTGATCGTCATGTTCGCGGTGTCGATCTGCCTGCTCTTTCGGGCCGTGCGCCTTGCCCTGGTGCCGCTCATCGGCGTGCTCATCGCGGATCTCTGGGCGGTCTGCGCCCTGGTTTCGGCCGGCGCCCAACTCACCATGCTGAGCATCCTGGTGCCCACGCTCGTTCTGGTGGTGGGCGTGGCCGACGGCATTCACATGTGCTGGCGCTACCGCGAAGAGCTGGCCCACGACAACCAGCCCCAGGCCGCGCTCGGACGCACCCTGGGCGGGCTTGGCGTGGCCTGCCTGCTCAACAGCTTCACCACCGCCGCCGGCTTTGGCGCCCTGATGGTCGCCCGCACCCGGGTGCTCCAGGACTTCGGTCTCCACTGCGGCGTCGCGGTCTTGATCTGCGGCGTGGCGGTGATGGTGGTCACCCCCCTCCTCCTCGCCTGGCTGCCCACGCGGTGGGTGGGGCCCCCCGCCGCCGTCAGCCATGGCAGCGCGGTGCAGTTCTTTGGCTGGCTCGACCGCTTCCTGGCCGCCCGCCCGCGCCAGATCCTCGTCGGCGGCCTCGCCATCACCGGCCTCGCCGGGCTGATGGCCGCCCAGGTGGAGGCCGACAGCCACATCCTGGAGATGTACCAGCCCGGCAGCCCCACCTACACCGCCATCCGCGCCGCCGATGAGCGGCTGGGCGGCGTCATTCCCATCCAGATCGAGGTGAGCGGCCCGCCCGGCTCGATGGACGATCCCGACACCCTGCGCCGGATGGCCTCCCTCGAAGAGGCCGTCTCCGCCGAGGCCGCCGTCGGCTGGCATGGCTCCTGGCCCGGCCTCGTCGCCCGCCTGCACGGCGCCCTCTCCGGCAGCCCCGGCCTGCCGCCGAGCCGCGAGGCCCTGGCCCAGGAGCTGCTGCTCACCGAGCTCGGCGAGCCCGGCGCCCTGTCGGAGCTGGTGAACGAGGACCACAGCAAGGCCCGCATCCTGGCCACCGTCACCGATGTCGGTGGGCGGGAGATCCTGCCGATGACCGCCCGCTTGGAGGCCGCGGCCGACGCGCGCTTCGCCGGCTCCGACCTCGACGTCACCGTCACCGGCGACGGCATCCTGGCCGCGGTGGGCATCGATCGCCTGATCGTCGATCTGCGCTCCAGCGTGGGGCTCGTCTCCATCGTGATCTTCGGCGTGATGTGGCTGATGCTCGGCAGCGCGCGGCTCGCCGCCATCGCCTTTTTGCCCAATGTGCTGCCCCTGGTCTTCACCCAGGCCACCCTCTACCTGATGGACGAGCCGCTCCAGGCCAGCAACATCATCTGCTTCACCGTCAGCCTCGGCCTTGCCGTCGACGACACGATCCACTTCATCGCGCACTACTCCCACGAGCGGGCCGCCGGCCGCAGCATCGACGAGGCCCTGCGCGGCACCCTGCAGTCCACCGGCGCGGCGATGGTGATCACCAGCGCCCTCTTCATCCTGGGCCTCGGCGTGCTGGCCTGGAGCGAGCTCACCCCCACGCGCTCCTTCGGCATCCTGGCCTCGGTGACGATGGTGGCGGCGCTCTTTGGCGACCTGCTGCTGCTCCCCTCGCTGATTCGCCTCCTGGGCGATGGCCATGCCTCGAAGGGCGCGCGCTGATCGGCCTTGTTGTGAGGTATGCTCGCCCCATGCGCACCTTGCTCCTGCCCCTCTCGCTCGTCGCCTGCTCCGACTACAACTTCAAGGAGAAGGTCGACCCCGCCGTACCCGGCGAGGACACCGCGACACCCCTGCCGCCCGGCAGCCCCGAGGTGGCGGTTGACCCGCTGGCCATCGACCGCGGCACCCTCTGCGGCAGCGCCCCGGCCGAGCCTTTCACGGTGACCCTCTCGAACGGCGGCGACGCCGACCTCACGATCAGCGCCCTCGACCTCGTGGGTGAGGGCTGGGCCCTCGACGCCTTCACGCTGCCGATCGTGATCTACCCCGGCGATTCACAGGCCATCGGCCTTGTGAGCGAGGGAGGCGGGGAGGCCACCCTACGCATCACCACCGACGACGCCGACGAGGGCCTGATCGAGGTGCCCCTGCGCGCCGTGGTCGACCTGCCGCCGACGGTGAGCCTGCTCACCCCCACCTCCGGCGAGATCCTGCCCGGCTCCACCGCCACCACCTTCACGGCCCAGATCAGCGATGACCTCGATCCGGTCGATTCTCTGGTGGTGCAGTGGTCGTCTGACAAAGACGGCCTGCTGGGCTCAAGCAGCCCCGACGCCAGCGGCCTCGCCAGCTTTCCCTGGGACGCCACCACCCGCAGCTCCGGCTCCCACCTGATCGGCGTCGACCTCGTCGACAGCTGCGGCCAGGCGGCCCACACCGAGGCGGCCATCTGCCAGGACGAGGGCTACACCGCCGACTCCCTCGATCTGACCACCTGGAACTTCGAGGGCACCGCCCGCTACGACAGCGCCAACAACTTCGTTGAGCTCACCCAGGCGCTGCCCACCCAGGCCGGCACGGCCTTTCAGACCGCCTCAACCGTGGGCGCCGACAACATCACCATCGACTTCTCCTTCTACGTGAGCGGCGGCAGCGGGGCCGACGGCATTTCGCTCACCGCCCTCGACACCACCCGCATGTCCGGCTTCGTCGGGGAGTCCGGCGGCGGCATCGGCTACATGGGGCTCCCCGGCTGGAGCATCGAGGTCGACACCTGGTACAACCCCGAGTCGGGCGACCCCACCGCCGAAGACCACCTCTCCTTCCACTTCGACGGCTCGCTCTACAGCCCTTCGGCCTGGGCGGCCCTCCCCGAGATGGAGGATGGCGCCTGGCACACCATGTCGGTCTCGGTGCTCGCACCCCGCGTCACGATCTCGATCGACGGCGTGGTCTACATCGATCAGGACATCACGGGGACCTTCAACTTCCCCGCCTACGTCGGCTTCACCGCGGCCACCGGGGCGGCCACCAACTTCCACCTGATCGATGCGCTGGAGGTCACGAAGTACGTCTGCACCGACGGCTGAGCGGCGGCCTGCGGCCGGTCAGGGGCCCGGCGGCGGGGATGGGGTATCGAGGGGCCACAGCGTGGAGGCTCCATGAGCGCATACCCCTTCACCCTCTCCTGGTCCGGCAGCACGGCCACCCGCAGCTTCACCCGCGACGCAGAGGCCCAGGCGCCCAACAAGCCGCCGATCCGGCTCTCGGCCGGCGACGCCGCGGTGGGTGACCTCACCCGCTGGAACCCCGAAGATCTGCTGGGCGCCAGCCTCGCCATGTGCCACATGCTCACCTTTCTCGCCCTGGCCGCCAAGGTAGGCCTCGACGTGCGGGCCTACGAAGAGGACGGTGAGGCCCGCCTCAGCACGGTGGACCGCGTGACGGCGGTGACCACCATCCGCCTCGCCCCCACCATCCGCCTCGGGCCCGGCGCCGACGTCGAAAAGGCGCACAGCATGTTCGAGAAGGCCCACAAATACTGCTACATCGCCAATAGCATCAAGGCCGACGTGGAAATGGCCCCCACCTTTGTGGTCGACGCCGCTTAGGCGCCGCGCGGGCCCACCTGCAAGGTGATGACCGCGCCGCCCTCGTTTCGGTGGGTGAGGTGGGCGCCGAGCTGGCGCACCAGGGCGCGGATCACCTGCATGCCCAGGGACTTGCGCTGGCGGCTCTCGAAGTCGGCCGGCAGGCCGGGCCCCTGGTCGGCGACGGTGACCGTGAAGCCCGCGTCAGCGCTCCGCACGGCCACCCGCAGGTGGCACTGGCCGTCGGGCGAGGCGCCGTGCTTGAGCGCGTTGGTGACGAGCTCGTTCAAGATGAGCCCGCAGGGGATGGCCTGCTCGACGGTGACTTCGACCGGATCGGCCTCCACCTGCACCTGGGCCGAGGCGCCGACCGAAGAGCGGAGCTGGCCCAGGAGCTTCTCGGCGTAGCGGCCCAGCTCCACCTTGGACAGATCGGCGCCGGCATACAACATCTGGTGGATGAGCGCCATCGAGCGCACCCGCAGCACGCTGTCGGTCAGCGCCGCCCGGGTCTGGAGGCTCGCCTGGTCGGCCTGCATGCTGAGCAGGCTTGAGACGATCTGCAGGTTGTTCTTGACGCGGTGGTGCACCTCTTTGAGCAGCACCTCCCGCTCGGCCAGGGTGCGGGAGACGTCGGCCAGCGCCGCCTCGAGGGCCCGCTCGGCCTGACGGCGCGCCGTCACGTCGCGGATGGCCACCAGCACGCCGCGGCCCTCGGCCAGGGGCAGGGGAGCGAGGCGCACCTCACCTTCGAAGGGGCCATGCTCGGTCTGTACGCGCAGATCGAAGGGCTGGTGGGGCGGCTTCGGCAGGGCCGGCGTGGTGAGCAGGTTGGCGGCGGGCTCAAACAAGATGGGCGGCGCCATCTCCCCGGGGCCCAACGCGGGCCACAGCGCGCGGGCCGGGCCGTTGATGCTCTGCACGCGCCCCCCCTCTTCGATCAGCACGAGGGCGTCGGGGGCGTGGTCGAAGAGGGTGCGAAACTGGGCCTCGCGGGTGAGGCGCGCCGCCTCGGCGGCTCGCTCGCGGGTCACGTCTTCGAGCTGGCCGAGGAAGTAGGCCGGACGGGCCTGCTCGTCGTAGAGCGCGCTCACCGACAGCCGGCCTGTGAGCACGCTGCCATCGGCGCGGACGTAGCGCTTCTCCACCACAAAAGAGAGGGCCTCGCCGGCCTTCATGTCGCCCTTGGGCTGCGCCTCGACCTCGTGGTCGTCGGGGTGGGTGATGTCGGGCACGGTCTTTTGCAGCAGCTCGGCGCGGCCGTAGCCGAGCATCGCGCACAGCGAGGCGTTGGCCTCCAGGATGCGCTCGTTCAGGCCCACCAGGGCCATGCCGATGGGCGCGTCCTCGAAGGCCCGCACCAGGAATTCATCCCGGTCGTAGGCCCCCGTGCGGCGGCGCCCCAACTGCTGTTCGAGCATCGCCACCCGGGCTTCCAGGACCCGCACCCGCGCTTCGGCCTCGCCCGACATCGCTTGGTTCAGCCTTTGGGGGTGGCGGCGACCGCGGCGGTCTGCATCACGATGCGGCCGTCGCGGAAGGTCATCGTGTCGGAGCCCAGCAGGTAGGCGTTCTTCGGCGTCTCGGCGCGCCAGCTCAGGTAGGCGTGGTCGCCCGCCACCTGGCGGCTCAGCAGCTCAAAGGTGACGCCGGGCAGCGAGAACTCGGCCACCACCGCCTCGACCAGGGGCCGGATTTGGGCCGGCCCGCGCAGCACGCCCTGGGCGGTGAGGAAGATGGCCTCCTCGTCATACTCGGCCATCAGGGCGTCGATGTTGCCTGAGCCGAAGTTCTGGAGGTGGCGGTTGAGCAGCGCGTCGGTGTCCATGGGTCTTCCTGTGTTGAAGGTGCGTGTGGGATCGGCTGCCTGCGCGCGAAAGCTTAGGAGGCGCGCATGACGTGGATCGGTTTTCTTTTGCGCGTTGGGCGGGCCCTCGAAGCCTGAACCATCGCCCGCCCCGAAGAGAGGCGGCCGACGGCGTCGCGGTCGTCATCGTTTGCGCATCATACGCGCTCGGACGGCGAGGTAGCGCGCCTGCTGTTCCTCTTCTTCGGCGTTGCGGGGCGGCGACAGGCCGGGCGGCGGCGGGACGGGGGGCGCAGGCGGTGGCGCGGGCCGCACCGGCGCGGTCGGAGTCGGACGCGGCGGCGCCTTCGGCGGGCTCGGCGCCATCGGCGGGCTCGGCGCCATCGGCGGGCTCGGCGCCATCGGCCTTGGAGGCGAGGGGAGGGGGGCCAAGGCCGGCGCCGGCGCCGCGAGGAGGGCGCGGGCCAGCGGGCAGTGCGGCGGCGGATCTTCGCCGCGCCGGTAGCGATCGAGCAGGGCCCGGCTGCGCTCGGCCAGGGCGCGGCGCAGCTCCCGGCGCGCCCCCTTGACCCGCTCGACCGTCATCTGGTCGTAGGCGGTGGTCTGGTGGCGCATCCAGGCGATCACCGCCGCCTCGGCCCGCCGCTCCACCGGGATGCGCTCGGTGCGGGCCACGGTGCCGCTGCCCACCGGCGTGGCGTGTGCCGTCACCTGCGCCGCGAGCTGCTGGGCCAGCGCGGCGTGACGAGGGTTGAAGGCGAGGAACTCCAGCACCTCGCCCTCGAACTCGTCGACATACTCGGCCTGGGCCTCGGCCCGGCGCCGGCGGCTGGCGTCGAGCTTGCGCTGGTGCGCCGGATCGGCCCGTTGGGCCTCCACCGCCAGCCGGGCTGCGGCGATGTGGGCCGCCGGAGCCCACAGACCGCGGGAGAAGACCTTGCGGCCGCGCTTCTCCTCGACCTTCCAGACCGGCCCCATCGCGCTGGTGGCCCGGGTGAGGGCCGCGTCGCCCGGGGCTAAGAGCTCCCACCCGGCGGGGACCTCGATGAGCAGCCCATCCTCACCGCGAACGGTGCGGGGCCGAAGCCCCGGTCGCAGGCCGGTGCGCGTCTCTTCCATCGATGATCCCCCAGGGCGGAGCTGATCCCCTACTTCACCGACAGCAGCTCCACCTCAAAGATGAGCGTGCTCTTCGGCGGGATCACCGGCGGGTAGCCGCGGTCGCCGTAGCCCATCTCCGGCGGGATCGTCAGCTTGCGCAGCTCGCCCACCTTCATGCCCGCCACGCCCTGATCCCAGCCGGCGATCACCATGCCCGCGCCAAGGCGGAAGGTGAAGCCCTGGCCGCGGCTGCGGGAGCTGTCGAAGGTGCTGCCACTTGTGAGCGTGCCGACGTAGTGCACGGTGACGCTCTTTCCGGCGATCGCCTCGGCGCCATCGCCGGGGCGGAGGGTCTCGATCAACAGGGGCATGGCCAGGCTCCAGGAGAGGGTGCCCGCCGGCTTACCCAGGCGTCTGCGGCCAGTCCACCCCAGCACCACAGCGATGCCGCTCCGTCTGCGCTATGAAGAACGTATTCGTTCGGGAGTCGCCGTGCTCAATCGCCGAAGCCTGCTCCAGGCCCTCGCCTCGCTGCCCCTCGTCTCGGTGGGCTGCGCGGAGGTGCACGGTCAAGGGGCCCCCATTCGGGTGGGCGTGCTGCACGCGCTCAGCGGCAGCCTCGCCGCCAGCGGCAGCGCCGTCGCCGAGGCCACCCGCTTCGCCGTCGACGCGCTCAACGGTCGAATTCCCGGCCAGGTCCAAAGCCCGCATGGGCCCGGCCTGCTCGGTCGCCCCGTCGAGGCGGTGGTGGTGGACGGCGGCGACAGCGACGCCCAGTTCGCTGCCCAGGCCCAGGCCCTGCTCGACAGCGGCATCCGCGTGATCTTTGGCTGCTGGACCTCCTCTTCGCGCAAGGCGGTGCTGCCGATCATCGAGGCTGGCCGGGCCTTCCTCTTCTACCCCGTGCAGCACGAGGGCCTCGAGCGCTCGCCCAACGCCCTGTACCTGGGTGCGCTGCCCAATCAGCAGCTCCTGCCCGCCCTGCGTTGGGGGGTCTCCACCTTCGGCCCCCGGGTGGCCCTGGTGGGCAGTGACTATGTCTACCCGCGGGTGGCCCACGCCATCCTGCGCGATCAGATGGCGGCCCTGGGGCAGGAGGTGGTCTACGAGGCCTACCTGCCCCTGGCCGGAGACGGCCTCCCCGCCCGCGCCCGCGACCTCGTCGCCGAGCTGCGCGCCGCCCGGCCCTCCTTCGTCGCCAGCACCCTGAACGGACTGCCGGGAAACCTCGCCTTTCACGACGCCCTGCGCGCGCAGGCGCCGCGGCCGCCGGTGATCAGCTTCAGCGTGGCGGAGCCGGAGGGGCGGGCCCTGCAGGCGGCGGGCCTGTCGATGGAGGGCGACTTCGCCGCCTGGACCCACTTCGCCGCCAACCCCGAGCCCGTCGGCACGCGCTTTCGCGCCGATCTGCGCGCCTGGCGCCGCCAGCAGGGCCTCGTGGGTGTGGCTGAGATCAGCGATCCCATGGCTGCGGCCATCGCCAGCGTGCTGCTCTGGGCCGACGCCGTGCGCGATGACCCGGCGGCCCTCGACGATGGCGAGCGCCTCGGTCAGTCCCTGCGCGGCCGCAGCGTGATCGGCCCCCAGGGTGAGGTGCATGTCGACGCCCACAGCCCCCACACCTGGGCCCGCCCGATGGTCGGGCGCTTTGGGCCCGGCAATGGACTGAGCACCGTTCACGCCGCGGTTGACCTCACCCCGCCGATGCCCTTCCCCGGTTTTCGCACCACCGAGGCCTGGACCGCGCTCCTGGACGGCCTCGCCGGCCCTCGCCTCTCCGCAGAGGTCGGGCCGGGCTAGTTCATCGCGTCGCGCGGGTAGAAATAGGCAAAGGTCACCGCGAAGAGAAAGCCCATCAGCAGCGGCCAGAAGAGCAGCCGCGACAGCTCATTGTCGTCGCGCGCCACCACCGCGGGCGGCTGGGGCCGCGCCACCATCCAGGCGTTGAGCGACACGGCGAGGATGGTGATGTACATCACCACATAGTACCACTCCAGGTAGGTGAAGCGCTGGCCGGCCAGCGAGGAGCGGAGCTGAATGTGGGAGAGCAGCACCACAAAAACAAGCCCCGAGGCCGCCGCCAGCGTGCCGGTGAAATTGAAGCCCAGCGCCTCTACCCGATCGGACTGGGTGGTGGCGGTGGCCAGCACCCCAAAGAGCAGGCAGGCGACCACCAGCAGGGGGATGATGTCCGACACAAAGGCGTTGCCAAAGTCGCGGCGCAGGTCAACCGTGTAGTACAGCTCGGGAAAGCCGGTGCGGCCGACGTACTCGCGGATGCCAAAGTTGGTGCTGTAGCTGTTTTGTCGGTAGCGAAAGTAGCTCTGCAGGGTGTCCCAACCCGCCAGGACGATGTCGGACTCCAGTCCGGGTAGCTGGCTCGGGTTGATCACGGGGTAGGCTTCCAAATCCGGCACCAGCACGGCGTCACCGTCGAAGTCGACCGGCAACATCCGCAGCCAGACGTCCTTGGTGTCAAAGGGGTAGCGGTCGAAGGTGAAGCGCTCGCGCACCAGCAGGTGAAAACGGTAGCCCAGCGTCGTGCCAACCTTTACGCCCTGCTCGATGATCGGCCGCTCGTAGAGCTCCTCGATCTCCTGCTCCACCGCCTCGGGGAAATACAGTCCTGGGCGGGTCTGCCCGGCCACGGCGTCGTAGTAGCGGATCCAGGCCACCCCCGTGAGGGTGATGTTGTTGGCCGAGTCGAATTCCATCGACTGGAGGTGCACCCCGGCCGGGATGCGCAGCAGCTTGCGCTCCCGGTCGCCCTCCTGGCCATAGAGCAGATCCTCCTGACCGCTCAAGAAGTGCTCCACTCCGCTCGGATCGAGGAGCTGATTCTGTTCATCCAGCTTGTCGTCCATCTCCATGCCCACCGCCCACAGGCGCTGGATGCCCGCCGCCAGCGACAGCGACAGGGCGATGGCGTGGATCCACCGGCGGCGACTGGGATCGGCCACCCCAATCGCCGCCACCGCGCCCACCAACAGGTAGAAGTTGAGGATCACACCCAACTGTACATTGGCCACGTGCTGAAGCTGCGTGACATCGGGCTGGTGGGCCTCCGACTCGGGGATCACCGTCACGAGGCTCCAACTGGCCGAGGGGATCGGCTGGTACGACCAGCGACGAATGGCGTTGCCCCGACGGGCGCTGACCGGGTCGAGGTCGCGATCGCTGACCTCGCCGCGCTGGCCCAACAGCGCCCGCTGCCCAACCAGCCGCAGGGCTGGATCGTGCAGTTGGGCGGCGAGGGTGGTGGTGGTGTAGATCCCCCGCGAGGCGTCGACATAGGGGTGACCGATGAGGCCGCCCGAGCGCGTGACCACAAAGCCATAGCCGGTCTTGGTGAGGCCCAGGCCCGCCACCGCCGCCTCCACCTCGGCGCGGGGGTGACGGACGAAGGCGATGCCCACCACCGCGGTGCCCTCGGCCCAGGAGGGGTCGAAGAGGGGCACGCTGACCTGGGCGTAGAGGTGACCGTCCTCGGGATCGAGCACGGTGGTCCAGCCCTCGCCCATCACCAGGGCCTCGTGCCAGCTCGAATTCTCCGGCGCCGTGTAGGTCGCCGCGCGGTCCCAGCGCAGGCTGGCGCCCCCGTCGGTGGGGCCAAAGGCCCGGGCATAGCGGCCCCGCCAGGCCGGCATCAGGTAGACCCCGACCTCCTGTCGGCGTTGGGCGGCCACCTCGGCCAGCGCGCGGTCGATCCGCGCCGACGTCTCCTCGGCGGGGGCGCCGATCAGCGCGGCCTGCACGGCCGCCGCCGCGGCCTGGACCCCCTGGGTGCGCTGCTGGAGCGCCTCGTCGAGGGCGTGAGCGGCCTCGGCGGCCTCGGCGGCGTGGTCGGCCCAGATCCCCCGCTCCAGGTCGGCCACGGCTTCGGCGCGCTGGTGCGCCAGGGTGAACAGCCCCACCGCCGTGAACAGCATCAGCACGATCCAGATCAGGGCGCGGCGCATCCGGTCCTCCGCGTAGGCGGTCGAGCTGCTGTCCTAGGGCAAAGGGGGCTTTAGATCAACCGGTCAGGGGCGATTCCCTTGGGTGAATTCCCGCTGCCCGGTGTACTGCGCTGCTCCGCGCAACAGCCGATGCCGAATTGTGGGATGGTGCCGACCCGGCCTTGGAGGAGACCCGGGTGTTGGCGGAGCGACGGCCGGGGTCTCTCGGCGGTGGATGGACAGACCTGGGGTCCGACCTGGCGACAGAGAGGCCGCTCGCGTGGACGGTATACGGAGCGATCCGCACCCGCCGCGGAGAGGTCTGCGACGTCGACCCCGCCAGACCCTGCTCCATCCTCGCCGATTGGAGAGCGCGCTCCGACACCGTCTGCGCGCTCCCCGCCGGCAGCTTCGGCGGCCGCCGAGCCCCGCCCGGGGCCTTCAACCACCCCCTTGCCGACCGCAGCCCCGCCGGTGATAGGGTGGGCCCCATGTCGACGTCGCCCCCCGACTTTCTCCGTATGAAGGCCCAACTCCTCGCCCTGGAGCGACAGGTCGTCGAGCTGGAGCCGGCGCTGCGCAGCCGCTTTCTGACCCTGCGCCAGGCCCTGGACGGCGCCGAGCAGGCCCACACCGCCGCCCTCCTGGCCGATGCCCGCCAGAAGCGGCTCCTCGAAGCCAGCGTCGCCCTCGCCGCCGCCCAGAGCGAAGGCCTGATCGCCAGCGAGGTCCTCGACCTCCTCATCCAGCTCTCAGGCGCCGAGCGCGGCTTCGTCGGCCGGGTGGAGGCCAACAACCCGCGCGGCTGGCGCTTCCTCGCCGCTCGGGCCCTCGCCGAGCGCGACATCGACGATCCCGCCGCCGCCGTGTCCACCGGCATCATCCGCGCCGCCTTGGGCCAGGGCGAGCCCCTGCTGGTGCACGACGCCGCCCAGCAGGACTGGTCCGCCCAACGCTCGGTGCAGCGCCTCGGCCTCACCAGCGTCGCCTGCCTGCCTGTCGCCGACGACAACGGCGCCCTGGGCTTCATCTACCTCGACCACCGCTCTGCCCCCGGCCTCTTCGACGACGCCGTGCTGGGCGTGCTCCAGGCCTGGCTCCCCCTGGTGGCCGGCCACATCCGCCGCGCCGCCCCGCCGCCACCCGACACAGACCCCTTCCCCGGCTACATCACCCGCTCCCCCTCCCTGCAGGCCGAGCTGCGGGAGCTGGCCCGCCTCGCCCGCTTCGACATCGCCGTGCTGATCACGGGCCCCACCGGCACCGGAAAGTCGATGCTGGCCCAGGCGGTGCACCAGCGCAGCCCCCGGGCCAACGGCCCCTTTGTTCACCTGAACTGTAGCGCGGTGCCCGAGTCGCTGCTGGAGGGCGAGCTCTTTGGCGCCGAGGCCGGCGCCTACACCGGCGCCAAGGGCCGGCGCATCGGCCGCTTCGAGGCCGCCAACGGCGGCACGATCTTCCTCGATGAGATCGACACCATGCCCCTCTCCGGGCAGGTCAAGCTGCTGGTGGCCCTGCAAAACCGGCAGGTGATCCGCCTTGGCTCCAACACCCCCATCCGCCTCGACCTGCGCGTGATCGCCGCCACCAACGCCGATCCGCAGCGGGCCATCGCCGACGGGCGCCTGCGCGAAGACCTCTTCTTCCGCCTCGCCCAGGCCCGTGTTGCGCTGCCCGCCCTGGCCGAGCGCCGCGAAGATCTGCCCGCGCTGGTGCAGCACCTCCTCGCCCGGGCCCGCGCCACCTATGCCCTGCCGCCCCTTCACCTGAGCCGCGCCGCCTTGGAGCAGGCCCTGGCCTACGACTGGCCGGGCAATGTGCGCCAGATGGAGAATGTGATCGACCGCGCCGCCCTGCTCGCGGGCGCCGATGGACGGATCACCGATCTGCGCCTCGCCGCCCCCGCCGAGGCCGCCC
>JBEIQK010000413.1:0-5731 GCA_040376505.1 Alphaproteobacteria bacterium
ACCGGGCGGCCGTGGTGGTGGGGATTCGCCTCGGCCTGGGCGTGGCGGACCCGGCGCTGGAGCGGGCGATCGAAGGCGCGGCGCCGGGGCTGGTGTTTCCGGCGCCTTGACCCCTGCGCGCTCAGGCTTCGAGGCGGGGGTCCGCGGAGGCCTTGGTCGCCACCCTTGGAAAGAGGCTCGGGGAGCGGACCCATGCGAATCTCCGCCCCTTCGAGCCGGAGCTCCCGGCGACCCTCTCTGCGCAGCCGCTCCCCCCAGGTCAACCTCTCCTGGAGGGTTCTCTCCTTCGTCTAAGCGGTGACCCGGCGTGCCCCCGTGATGCCCGTTGGGCCCGAGACCACACCCGCTCAGGGGAGCAGAAGGGCCTCCACATGGGTGGCGACCAGGATCCGGCGAAAGAGCACCGTGATCTGTTCGGCGTCGGCGGCCAGGATGGCCTGCCGCACCGGCTCTGGCACCGAGCCAAAGCGCGTGTGCACCGCATCCAGAAGCATCTCCACCTGCGCCTCCTGGCGACCCTCCTGCCGACCCTCCTGGCGGCCCTCCTGGCGGCCCTCCTGCCGAGCCTCCCGCCGCAGCCGCTCTCCCCAGGTGGAAACCACTTCCATGGCCGGTTCTCCCAATTCATTGAGTAGGAATCGCGTGACCGGCGCAGGCACGGGCCCGGCCGACATCTCCAGAATGTACCCCAACACCAGGCTCAGCGCAGCGAGGCCCGTGGGGCTGGCCCAGGCCTGCTTCACCAGGACCACCCACCGCGGCAGGCGCTCCCAAAGATCGCCCTCCCGCGAATACTTCAGCAGCAACAAGGCCAGCCGACCCAGCGCCCGCCCCACGCGGGCGTCATCGGGCAGCGCGGCCAGGTCGAGCACCTGGTACTCAAAGTCCACCATCTTCGCCCGCAGACCCGCTGGGGTGCCCTCCAGATCGAGGCCATCGACGAACCGAAGCGAGAGGCCCCAGGGCGCCGCCCCATGGTAGAGCACCAGCGAGAGGATCGG
This sequence comes from Alphaproteobacteria bacterium, assembly GCA_040376505.1. Taxonomy (GTDB): domain Bacteria; phylum Myxococcota_A; class UBA796; order UBA796; family UBA2385; genus JBEIQK01. Next base: position 1,002 of record JBEIQK010000413.1, read on the forward strand.
CGGCAGCAGCGTCGCCTCGGGCTCCAGCCGCTCGAAGCGATCCCAGATCCGCCCCTGGTAGCGCAGCAGGCGCCGGGCCATCCGCCGATCCGGCGTGCTCTGGTGCTCCACCAGCACGTGCACAAAGGCAGCCCCGCCCGCCCGCCGCTGCACCTCGAAGAGGAGATCGGCGTGGCGCTCATCCAGCAAGGGATCGATCAGATCACCGCTCGCCTGCCGCAACGTAGACCAGTCCAGGCAGGCCGCCACATCCGCTGGCAGCACACCCTCCAGAAGAGCCGCCGCCTCTACCAGATCGGAGAATACTCCCTTCACCAGACGATCATGCGGATTGACGATCACCAACACCTCCCCCGACCCCTAAGCCAACAAGGGGGGGGATGCAAGAAGAAGGACCCAGATCCCCTCCGCCGTGGCAAGATGGCGCCATGCCCCCCTGGCTCCGCCCCAGCCCCCGCCTCCTCCTCGCCCTGCTGCTCCTGGAGCTCGTCGCCTGCGTCGGCGACCTGCTCCTCGGCCCCTACGGCCACCTGCACTGGGAGGAGCTCTTCAACGCCCGCTCCGGCGTGCACATCGCCTGCGGCCACGCCGAGTCGGCCTTTGATCTGCAGTACCGCACCTTCTGCGGCGGCTGCACCGCCGAAGCCGTCCTCGCCGCCCCCCTCTTCACCGCGCTGGGCCCCACCACCCTCGTTTGGAAGATCGTCCCCCTCTTCTTTCACCTCGTGATCACCGCCGCCGGCGCCGGCCTGCTGCTCTTCGCCGGCGATCCGACCGACCGCGAACGCCGCTACGCCGGGGCGCTCACCTGGGTCCTCCTGCTGATGGCCGCCCCCGGCTACTACCGCGAGCTCGCCCTGATGGGCTGGGGCAACCACGCCGAGTGCAGCGCGTTCCCCCTCACCGCCGCGCTCCTTCTCGCCCTGGCCACCGCGCGGCGGTGGTTTGTTCAGGCTCCCCTGCTCCTCCTCGCGGGTGGACTGACCAGGCTCGGCCTCTGGTTTGGCCACACCAGCGCCTACGCCGCCCCTGCCCTGGCCCTGGGCGCCCTCGTCGTCGGCCGCCTCTGGAGCCCTCTGTTTGCCGCGGGTGGCGCCCTGGGGCTCATCCCCCTCTATCTGTACCACAAGGAGCGCGCCCCCGCCGCCGCCTTCGAGGCCGACTGGGTGGCCAACCTGCACTTCAGCCCGCCCGACCGCCTCTTCGACTGGCTCTTCGGCGACTACCTGCGCTGGGGACTCTGGCTGCCCGAGGAGTTCGGCGAGCGGATGGTTGGAAACTCAATGTGGTACGCCGGCCTGTGGCTCCTCGCCCTGGTCGGCCTTTGGCGCGCCCTGCGCAGCGCCCTCACCGGCCCCCTCCGCGCCGCCGCCCTCTATGGCCCCGCCTGCCTCCTCGGCCTGCTCGCCGCTTATGTGCTCCGCTACGATCTGTGGATGAACCTGCCCGACCCCCTGGCCGACGCCACCTTCAACCTGCGCTACCGCATCCCCCTCTTTCCCGTGCTGGCGATGGGCGCCGCCCTGGCCATCGCCCTGCCCCGCCGCGAAGACGGCGCCGCCCTGCGCACCCGCGACAGCCTGCTGCTCCCCGCCCTGCTCAGCGCCTTGCTCCTCTACGGGCTGGTCAGTCGCCTCGGCCAGTGGGAGGGGCCCCGCCCGGCCCTCTTCGATCAGCGCGTGTTTCGACACGGCGGCTGGGCCGACATGACCGTTCCCTCCGGTGAGCCGCCCCAGCGGCGCATCGACGCCCGCGGCCGCCCTGCCGACGTCACCGCCGCCCTCCGCTGGATCGGCGCACACGAAGATCCCCTCCCCGACTGCCGCCTCGCCCACCTCTTCGAGCTCGGTCGGCGCCTCGGCATCGGCCTCGACGGCGAGGTCGGCGCCGATCTGTCCACCTACCTGCCCCCCGCCCTGGCCCTGGCCCCCGCCGCCGACCAGCGCCGCCTCCTCGCCGACGGCGTCGGCCGGCGACTGACCCGCCCCGACGACCAGCTCGATCCCGCCCTCTCGGAGCGCCTCGACGCCCTGGCCGCCATCGATCCCGCCTTCGCCGCCGAGGTCGCCGCCGCCGCCGGCCGCATCGTCGCCCCCGGCCACAAGGTCGCCGACGAGCCGGCCAGCCTCGACCGCCTCGACCCCCGGGTGCGCGCTGGCGTCTGCGAGGCCCGTGGCCACACCTGGGTGCAAGGCCGCACCGCCGCCGCCGTCTGGCGCGAGGTCCCCCTGCGCATCACCGAGCCCGTCGACCCCGCCGCCCTGGCGGCCCACGCCGGCCTCTGTCTCGACCACCCCGCCTTCGCCGACGGCGTCGGTCGCGGCTTCGCCTCAGCGGTGGGCTGCGAGGCCCCGGCCCTCGACCTCCTCCGCGCCGAGCTGCCCGGCAGGGCCGAGGCCGAAGCTGCCTGGGCCCTGGGCTGCCTGATCGAGCGTTAGCGCAGGCGCTGGACCGCCCGGCCCCCCTGCCACACTTGAACAATCGCCGCGGTGGCCCCGATGTCGGTGAGGGGGTCACCCTCCACCAGCAGCAGATCGGCGACCTTGCCCGCGGCGATCACGCCCCGATCGGTCTCATCGTAGAGGCGCGCCGCTGCGCTCGTGGCGCCGCGCAGCGCCTCCGCCGGCGAGAGACCCTGTTCAACCAGCCACTGCAGCTCGGCATGCAGCGAGCTGCCCGGCAGATCGCCCGGCAGCGGGCTGTCCGAGCCCACCAGGATCGGCACCCCGGCCCGCGCCGCCCGACGCAGGTTCTCGCCCCAGTCCGCCCGAAGGGGGCTCAGCTCCGCCGCAAACTGCCCCACCACCGGCGCCGAGCCCAAGCCGAGGCCCGCCGCCCCCTCCATCGTGGCGAGGAGCGCAGCCGGAAACAGAGCCCGGTCCATCGCCGAGGCCGTCCACTGCCCGCGGGCGAGGCGCTCGGTGGCGTCAAAGCCCGAGCCCGTCCAGACGATCGGCAGCCCCGCCCGCCCCAGCGCCGCCGCCCCCTCCTCGCTCAGTCGACCGCCGAGGATGCCGTGCACCAGCGCATCTGCGCCGGCCTGGGCCGCCATCAGGGCGTCTTCTTCGCGCTGCACATGCACAAAGGCCCTCTTTCCCCGGGCGTGGGCCGCCGCCACCAGGGCGGTGAGGCGCGGCGCGTCCATCTTCGGCGTGTCGCGGGGCAGGTTGTCGGCGATGATCTTGACCGCCTCGGGCCCATCGCGGAGCAGCTCCGCCACCAGGGCGTCGGCCTCGTCGGGATGCGCGATCACCGGGACCTGCCCGGCCAGCATCGAACCCAAGGGCCGCGGCAGCAGCGCCTTGATCGCCCGGATCGGGTGCCCGCCCGGCACCGTGATGGTCGCCGTCGACCAGCGCACCCGCGGCCCCAACTGTTCACCCGAGGCCAGCCTGCGCACAGTCGCGGCCACCATCCGGGGCGGGCCGCCCATGTCGTAGACCATCGTGACCCCCGCCACCAGCCAGGCCTGCAGGTTGTCGGAGACATCGGGCAGATGCAGCGCACCCGGCATGAAGGGCGCCGCGGTGATGTGCACATGGGCGTCGATCAGCCCGGGCAGCAGCGTCCGCCCGGCCCCCGCAACCACCCGCCCCCGGGGAGGCTGCGCGCCCGTCGGCCCCAGCCCGCGGATGCGCCCCTCCTCGATGAAGACGTCCTGGTGCGGCAGCGCCGCGTCGCCCTCCCCGGTAAACACCGAGACATCCACCACGGTCGCGGCCTCGACCGGCCCCAAGGCCACCCGATCGGGCGCCTTTTCGCCGCAGGCCAGGAGCACCACCAGAAGCAAGGACATGGCCACCTCTTCGCCCTTCAGCCTACCCCAGGCCCGGATGCCCCAGGCTAAGCAAGGCGACCCCAGGGAGCCCCGATGGACCTGTCGCTCCGCCACCTCCAGGCCGAGGCCCACCTCCTGCTCGGCCGGCTCCACACCCGCGTCAGCGAGGGCGTCACCGCCCGCTTTCGGCACGAAGGCATCGCCGACATCACGCCGGCCCAGGCCAACGCGCTGATGGTGCTCTTTCAGCGCCGCCACCCCCTCACCGCCCGCCAGCTCGCCGGGGAGCTCGGCGTCAGCGAGGTCACCGTTGGCCGCTTCGTGCGCCGCCTCGAAGAAGCCGGTTGGGTCGAGCGCGCCCGCGATCCCGACGACGGCCGCGCCATCCTCCTGCGCCCCACCCGCAAGGCCCGCGCCGCCCTGCCCGACTTCCTGCGCCTCTCCAACGAGATGATGGACCAGGTCTTCGCCGGCTGCAGCCCCGAGGAGGTCCACCAGCTCACCCAACTGCTCCTGCGCCTCCAGGAGAACCTCTCCGGGGATAATGGCCGCGCCGCCAAGGGAGAGCCCCGTGCCTGAGCCCCTCGTACTGACCTTTGATGTCTGGGACACGCTGATCATCGACGACTCCGATGAGGAGGTACGCGCCGCCCGCGGCCTGCTGCCCAAACCCGCCGCCCGCCGCGCCGCCTTTCGCGACACCCTCTGGGCCGAGCACCCCGGCCTCTCCGCCGAGACCCTCGACGCCGCCTACGAGATCGGCGAGGCGGCCTTCCGCCGCTGGTGGAAACAAGAGCACCACACCCCGCCCGTGAGCGCCCGCCTCGACGTCGCCCTCGGCCACCTCGGCCTGCCCCGGCCCGCCGGCTTTGGCGACCTCGTGCGCCAGCTCCAGCAGATGGAGGTGGAGATCCCGCCGCGGGCCTGCGAAGGCGTCCGCGCGGTCCTGGAG
>JBEIQK010000216.1:0-8902 GCA_040376505.1 Alphaproteobacteria bacterium
CGACGGGGGCCTCGGTGTCGGCGAGGACAAAGCCGAGGTATCCCTTCTGTTCACCGCGCAGGGCCGGGTGAACGAGGCTGAGGCTGCCCTGCCCGTCGTGGTGGGAGCCGGAGACCGGCGGCGCGTCGGGCTGCGCGGCCTGGGCCTGGGCGAGACCGAGGAGACCGATCAGCAGGACGTGTCGACGGGACATCAGCAGCTCCAAGGCGGACAATCGACGCTAGCGCGGCCAGGGTTCGCCGCACCAGGTGGGGTGCGACAGGGCCGGCCCGTGGATGAGCGAGGTGAAGGTGGGGCTCGGGGTCTGCAGGCCGGAGTCGGGGCGCGCGCCGTAGCGGATCATCGCAAAGCCGCCGGTCTGACCATAGGCGCCCCAGGTGCCCTCGTGGAGCACATGACCGCCGATCTTCCAGCCCGGTGCGAGCGCCATCTCCATGCCGCCTTCAACCTCGTAGCCAACGTACACGCCGGGGTTCAGGTAGAGCGTCGGCTCGCCCTGCACCACCTCGGGGCCGGCGCCACCTGCCGCACAGGTGGACCAGCGGCCGGTGTTATACCACAGGCCCTCGAAACGCGCCCTTCCAGCGTAGTAACGGTCGGGGCTGAACATCCCGGCGCCGCCGAGCTCAAAGCCATCCACCTGCCCCTCGTGGTCCAGGTAGATGCCCTTGACCATGAAGGAGTTGCTGCGGCCCGGCTCCTCTTTCAGGGTCCAGCGGGCCTCGGCCATCACCTGCTTCCAGGGGATGGTGGCGAGGGAGGGGCCGGTGGTGTTGCCCGTGCGGCCGAGCACGCTGAGATCGACGTTCATCGCTTCGAGGTTGGTGGCCACCTTGGCGCCCAGGTAGCCGTCGCGCGCCGCGCCGATGATCTGCCCGTCTTCGGTGCTCACGCCGGCCCAGGAGGTCACCGAGTTGGTGACAGGGGCCTTGCCGCCGTCCACCTCGACCTGCAGAGCGCTGATCTTGGCGCCAAAGACCACGTAGCCGGTGGTGTAGTTGCCCGTGGAGAAGCCCAGCGGGCTTGAGCCGATGCGGGCGCTGAGGAAGGTGGTGCCCGTGAAAGACGTGGACAGACCGATGTCCACCGCCGTGCCCGCCTCGTTGTGAACACCGTCGGTGATGCGCACCGGCACTGCCTGGGCGAGGAGGCGGAAGGGGCCGCCGATGCCGACCTCAGCGCCCACCGGAAAGTAGACCACGTTGAAGAACTGTTCACCTGAGTCGCCGGGGCGCATGAAGCCGCCGCCGCCGGCCTCACCGGTGAAGGCGAGGCCCTGGTTGACCTTCTCGTCGACCCCGGCCACATCGGCCTGGGGCAGGGCCGGCTCGGCGGAGGCCTTGGCGGACTGGGCGGTGTTGGGCCGGTCGCCGCTGGGAAGGGCCAGGGGGCGCAGGGGATCGGGGATGCGACGCGAGGGCCCGCCCCCCTCGGCGGCGAGGAGTTGGGTCTCGGCCACGGTGCGCTGGGCCATCATCGTATTGCCGCGGTCGTACTGCAGGGCGGCGAGGCGGGCGCCCACGTTGACGTCGCGCGACTGGGCCCAGGAGGCCTCGAGCACGGCGAGGGCGTCGCCCGGGCGGCCCTGCTGCTCGTAGGTGGCGGCGAGCCCAAGCGCCATGCCGGGGTCGCCCGGATCGAGGGCGCGGGCGGTCTCCAGGGCCGACAGGGCCCGGTCGGGGCGTTCGATGGCCAGCCAGGTGGTGCCGATGATCACCCAGGTGCGCACCTGGTTGTTGCCGTAGTGGCGCTGGGCCTCTTCGGCGACCGCCTCGGCGGCCTCGGGCTGGCCGCGGGCGTGCAGGTCGCGGGCCCGCTGCATGCGGTCGAGCAGCACGAGGTGGGGCAGCTCGGCCTCGACCCAGTCATCGGCGCCGGCGGCGTCGGCGGCCTTGTACAGGGCGATGACCTCCTTGGTGTGTCCACTGTCCACGGCGGCGTTCTGGGCCAGGGAGAGGGCGCCGCCATGGGTGGGGTGGGCCTGGAGCACGGTGACGGCGACGCCCCAGGCGGCCTGGGCGTTGCCCTCGCGCAGGTGCAGCGAGCCCATCGCCACTTCGAGGTCGGGCTCGCCGGGGTTGGCTTCGAGCTGGTCGGCGAGGATGAAGCGGGCGGCCTCGCCGCGGCCCTCGGCCAGGGCCTGGGCGGAGCGGCTGATGGCCTCGAAGCGGTCGACGCGGGCGGCGACGGCGAGGCTCTGGGAATTGGGGCTGCGCTTGACCAGGTCGCGGGCCTCGTCGCGGGCGGCCTCGATGCGGCCCTGGGCGAGGAGGGCCTCGACGAGCCCGCGGGCCGACTCCTCGTTGTTGGAGTCGACGCGCAGGGCCTCGCGGTAGAAGGCCTCGGCGGCCTCGTGCTGCCAGCGGCCTTGGTAGGCGGAGGCCACGGCGTTGAGCGTGTAGACATCGGCGTGATCGCGCAGGAGGCGCTCGTAGATGTCCATCGCCTTCTCGTGCCGGCCTTCGCGCACCAGGGCGGCGGCCTCGGCGAGGGCGATGGCGCGGCCGGCCTCGCTCTTCACCTTGGCGGCGCGGGCGTCTTCGACGTCGGGCACCTTGTCGAGCAGGGTGTGGGCCTCATCGACGCGGTTGAGCGCGATGAGCGCGTTGACCTCGCCGAGGAGGAGCCACACGTCGTCGGGCTTCTGCTTGCGGGCGAGGCGGTAGTGCAGCAGCGCCTCGTCGTGGCGCCGGAGCGAGGCGTAGGCGTCGGCCAGCGCGTGCAGGACGAGGGGGTCGTTGGGGTAGCGCTCCAGCAGGGCGCGGAGGAGGAAGATGGCGCCCTCGGCGTCGCCGCCGTCGAGCAGCACCTTGGCCTTGTCGGTCTCCAGGCTCAGCGCCAGCTCGGCGTCGAGGGCCTGGATCTGCGCATTGGGCACCCCAAAGCTGGCCAGCAGGACGCGGGCCTTGGCGGTCTCGCCCTGGGCGCGCAGCAGCTGGGCCATCGCGATCACGCTCTTTTCGTCGCGGGGGTCGAGCTCCAGGGCGCGGCGGTAGGCCACCACGGCGCCCGGCCGGTCGTTGCCATCCCAGCGGGCGCCGCCGAGGCCGCGCAGGATCTCCACCGAGTCGGGGTTGAGGGCCAGGGCGCGCTCATAGTGCTGCTCGGCGTCGGCGAAGCGCTTCTGCACCTTGGCCTCTTCGCCGGCGATGGACTCGAAGCGGCCGAGGTCCTGGGCGAACTGGGCCCAGTCCTTGGCATTGGTGGCCGCGTGGAGCGCCTCGTTGAGCACCGCCACGGCCTGATCGCTCTGGCGCGCCTTGGCGGCGGCCCAGGTGAAGTAGCCGACCCAGACGGGCGAGCCGGCGTTGGCGGCCATGTAGGGGTTGAGGGCCTCGATGGCGGCCTTGGCGTCATTGGTGGCGATCAGGTGGTGCGCCCAGGCCTTGACCACCGCGGGGTGATGCGGGTCGAGGGTGCGGGCGAGGCGCACCTCGGCCGTGACGTCGACCTTGGTGTTGTTGAGATCAATCGCGCTGACGATCTGTACTGCCTGAACGGTCTTGGCGATGGGCTCTTCGGGCTTGACGAGGGAGCGCGCAGCGCCGGCCTGACCGGAGTCGGTCAAGGCGCGGATGTAGGCCAGACGGATGGTGTCGTCGGCGGGGCGAAGACGGTGGGCCTCGCGCCAGGCCCAGACCGAGGCAGTGGGCCCCTGGGTGGCGGCGGCGATGCGGGCCAGCTCGACATGGGCGGCGGCGCGGTCCTCGCTGCTGCGCAGGCTGCGGGAGAGCGCGCTCTTGAGGTAGGACTCGGCCAGCTCGGGAAAGCCCAGGGTCCACAGCGCCTGGCCGCAGGAGACGGCGTCGCGGCGGGTGGCGCAGCCGGCGGGCACGCTGGAGGGGGCGGCCTTCACGGCACCGACCACGTCGCCGGTGGCGATCAGCGCGGCGGCGGCCTGATCGGGGAAGGCATAGGTGCCCCCACCGGCGGTGAACCAGGGCAGGGCCTCGGCGGGCTTGCCGGCGCGCAGCAGCGCCTCGCCCAGCTCTCGACGGAGCTCCTGATTCTGTTTGTTCGCAGCGGCCAGGGCCTTCAATCGCTTCACGCCGGCGGCGCGCTGCGCCGGGTCGAGAGACTGGGCCTCGCCGAGCTTCATCTCCAGGGCGGTGCTGTCGGAGAGGAGGCGACGGGCGATCAGCGCCTCATAGACCGGAATCCAGGCCGGACGGGCGGGCTGGGTCACCAGCAAGTTGAACAGAGGAGCAGCCACCGCCTCCTCGGCGCCCTTCTTTCCCAAGCTGCGGGCGTAGATCGCCACCGCCATGTCAACCCGGTCTGGGGAGCGCGACAGCTCTTCGGCCAGGCCCGCGACATCGATGCCAGCGGGCCGGGGCGCCATGGGCTCGGCCGCCAGGAGGGCGGGGATGCTGAGGAGGACGCAGAGGGCGATCATCACAACTTCTCCGGCGGACGGGCGAGGCCGGCCCAAAGGGCGAGGCTCATCCAGGTCCAGTTCTGCGCGTAGTAGTCTTTGGGCTCGCCCCAACCGTCTTTGTTGCGGGCGGACTCAATGTGGCGGCGATACAACGCCTCCACATCTTCGGGGCGGGCGGTGGCCCAGGCGGGCAACAACCCTGCATACATGCCGGTGTAGCCCCATTGCACGGCGGCTGCCCCATCCAAGGCCATGACACCGGGGATCATCCCCGTCTTTCGCCAGCTCACGCCCAGCCCGGCAAAGGGCACCAGCAGCGCGCGGGCGCGGGTCTCGTCATACCAGGCGACCTCGGCGGCGAGGGTCCAGGGCACCCGCATCGACTCGAAGCCGAAGATCTGGGTGGCGGCCTCTTCGGCAGGGACCGGCGCCAGTCGTCCGGTGGCCGGATCAACAAAGACCCAGTCGGCCGGCAGGCGCCCGTCGGCCATCACCTCGGCGAGCAGGGCGTAGCTGTCGTTCCGCAGCGCCATCCAGGGGTGGCCTGGATCGACCTTGGCGAAGGCACGAAAGGCGAAGGGCAGCAGGTAGGAGGGGTTCACCTTGATGGGGCTGCGCTCGGTGGCCCAAGGCCCGGGCAGCAGGGTGTAGCGGTCGCCGGTGCGCAGCACCTCGCGCTCCCAGATCCCGTGGATCAGCGGCCGGGCGACGGCGCCGTAGCCGCCCTGGGGCCAGCGGGCCTGGGCGCCAAGCAAGCCCCAGGCCAGCCAGATGTCTGCGTCGGACGCGGGGTTCTCGTCGATCACGCCCCAGTCTTCTTGGGGGCGCTTGCCCCACTTCCAGGCTGGGAGCTGCTCGGCCTTGCCGCCCTGAAGGTTGTCGCGGGTCCACCGGAGCAGGGCGTCGACCTGGTCGCGATCGCCCAGCCACACCGCCCGCACCAGGGCATAGGCCTGCCCTTCTGAGGTGGTGATCCCGCCGTCTTTGGGGTCGATGACCCGGCCATCGGCCTGGATGAAGCCCCGCTCGTAGTCACGCCAGCCGTTCCACAGCACCCGCGGGTGCGGGGCTGCGTCGGCGACGTCGAGGCCGAGGGCCAGGGCGAAGGCGGCCAGCATCAGGCCTGGCCCCCGCGGCGATCCGCCCAGGCGCGCACCAGCACCGAGAGCACCACGCTGGCCAGGATCACGCCGAGCACCAGCAAGGGCCACGAGGCGCGCACGAAGGTCTGAAAGCTGCTCGACAGCGGGATCACGCCCACCTGGCGGCGGGACTTCTCGTCGATCTTGATGGACTCCACGCTGTTGTCGCCGCCAAAGACCGCCGCCTTGCCCTCCATCCGCACGAGACGACCGAAGTCCTGGAGATCCGCGGCGAGGTCGCGCAGGGCGCTGGCGCTCGGGGCGTGCAGCACCAGGATGGTCTTGTCGGGGTTGGTGGGGTTGAGGGCCTGCTCGATGGTGGCGTAGGCGGCGCCCACCTTGGCGGTGAGCAGGTCTTTGCTTTGGGCCTGCAGGGCGCGATCGAGGTCACCCGGCAGGGCGATCAGGCGGTCGCGCACGAGGGAGGCGTGGGTGGAGTGGGCCCCGTCGCCCACCAGCAGCACCAGCGTGTCATCCGCGCCGGAGCCATCCTTGGAGACCGCGCCGGCGCTCACCTTCAGCTCGGGGGCGTCGACGACGCTGACCCGGCCGATCTCCGCCGCCATCTGCAAGGCGCCGCCGGCGTCGTGGATGTTGGGCTGATCGGCCGTGATGATCGAGATGCCGCCGTCGCCGACGGCCGTAGACAGGGGCCACAGGTCGTGCCGCAGCAGCGAGAGGTCGGGCAGCATGGCCCAGTGGTCGCGCCCCATCTCCACCACCGTGCTGGCGTAGACGGTGCCCCAGATGTGGACGTCGGTGGTGTAGACGCAGGGCTCGTAGTTGTTGGGGAAGAGGTGGAAGATCACCTCCAGCTCGGAGGTGGGCTCGACCAGCTCAAAGGGCAGGTCCACCCAGAGGCGGGGCCCCCCGAGGAAGCCCTGGTTCTTCTGCTTGCCGGCCGGGTCGGAGAGGGACACGCTCGCCAGCGTCACACCATTGAGCTTGACCTCCATGGTCGACAGCTTGGTCTCGAGCATGGCGCTGTAGGCGAAGTCGATGCCGACCCGCGCCCCGTCGATGCGGGCGTGGCTGTCGCCCTCCATCTTCAAGGGGATCTTGATGGCCGGCGCGTAGAAGCCGCGGACGGTCTGGTCGGCGATGGCCAGATCGGCCAGGGTGAACTCGCGGGCCGGCGGCACCGGAAGCGGGCTCTGGCGGGTGGCGGGTGGCCGGGACTCCTCGACGAGGCCCACGGTGGACTCCCGGCCGGAGAGCACCTCGTGACGGCTCTGCCCGGCCAGTGCGCCGGCGGCCTTGAGCAGGCCCGCCTCGTCGGCGCCGGTCACCACCAGCACGCCCAGCGTGGGGTTGCTGGGGTTCGGCATCGCGGCGATGAGGCCCTGGCCCGGCGTCAGGGCCTGGGTGTTCACCACCCGGGCGATCAGCGGGTTCTCCTGGGGGGTGCCCACCAGCAGCACATGCTCGCGCGCCTGGGTGAGGTCGGTCACCGGCGCCGCGACCTGGACATGGCGGTAGGCGGCGTGGCGACCGAAGGCCACGCCGAGGATGCCGAGCGCCTGAAGCTGGCCGGCGCTGACCCCCTGCGGACCCCCAAGCGACAGCTCCAGCGGGCCGTAGCCCAGGGGGTCGAGGAAGGGGTAGGGGAAGCTCTTCAGCTCGGCGGGGATGACCTTTTCGCGAAAGCCGAAGTCGATGTAGGAGTCGGAGCGCACCCGCGTCCAGAGGCTCGGATCGAAGGGATCCTCGCACTCATCGGTGACATGCTGCACCACGCTCATCGTCAGCGTGTTGTAATCGGCCAGCATCTCCTCGGGGATCGGCGCCAGCAGCTCGATGTAGAGCTTGTCGCCCTTGGCCTGAACGATCTTCTGGCTGGCGATCGCCTTGTCGTTGACCCGCACCGTGATGCTCGACCGCGCCGGATCCAGGGCCGCCGAGTACTCGTAGCGAAGGTGCAACACCGGCGCCCGGTTCAGCTCCCAACGCTGGGGCCGGGTGAAGGTCACGACATCCCAGGCGGTGATGCCCTGCAGCATGATGTCGGAGGCCACAAAGAGGTCGGCGCCAAAGGCGATCTGGGCGCCATCCACCTGGCCGGCGGCCGCGAGCTGCGTCCCCGCTGCGGCGGCGTCGGCGATGGCCAAGGGCAAGACCGGGAGGTTGGAAGAAGCGGGCTCGAGATCCCGCGGGGGCGGCGCTTTCAGGGGCTGGGCGACCGCGTTGCCAAGGCCCAAGGTGAGGCCGGCGAGGAGGAGGAGGCGGGGGGACATGGGCAGCTCCTTTGCTGGCTATTCGCCCTTGAGGCCAATCTTGTTGGCGGCGACACCAAGATGTTGTTCAATCGAAGTCAGGCGGGGCTGGATCGACTCGGCCGGGCGCCCCTCACGGAGCTCCTTTTCGGCCGAGGCCAGGTCGAGGACGGCGGCGTAGAGGGCCTGCTCAATCTCGGCGGACTCCGGCCTCCGGCTGGTGTCACCGTAGAGGGTGTACTCCCGGCGCACCGTCCACAAACGGTTGGACCAGTTGTTGGGCAGCCCTTCGGCGCTCCCCGCGTCCACGGCGCTCTCCAGCTCATCCTGGATGTCGCGCAGCTCGTAGTAGGCCTTGGTCAGCGCGCTCACGCGGGTCTTCACCGTCACCTGCTCGTAGCGAGCGAGGGGCACCACCTTGGCAAAGGCCTTGTCGATGGCCACGTTGCCGAGGCTGAGCAGCAGCGCGATGACCAGGATGACCACCGGCGCCGTGTAGGCGGCGAAGCCAAAGCGCTGGGCGTGGCCGGTCAGGGGTGCGGGGGTCAGCACCAGCTCATCTTCGAAGGGCACCGCCGTGCCGCAGGCCTCGCAGCGCAGCGAGCCTTCGATCATCAGGGCGCCGCAGGCATGACAGCGGGACTGGTCGGCCAGGGGCACGAGGCTGCCGTCCTGCCCGCGGCCCCAGTTCATCGCCCGGCGCACCCAGTCGGGGTTCTTGAAGAAGCTGGCGAAGATGGAGAGGAAGACCGTCAGCATCGCGTAGAGCGGCCGATCGAAGGCGAAGCGGTCGTGCAGCCAGGTGTCCGAGGCCGCGAAGCACTGGGCCGCCACATCGCGGTTTTGCTCGAGAGACAGGGCGCCGTAGCGGCCGCGGATGACGTACTCCTCGCCATCCTTCATGACTTCGAGCACCTCGAGCGGCAGGGGCACGGTGAAGCCCGAGGTGCTGGCGAGGCGCAGCTCCAGGGCGGTGACGCCGGCGTCGACCGGAACCTGGGTGCGGAAGGCGAGGCCGCCCAGGGACAGATCGATCAGCAGGCCGTTGGACTCGGCGGTGGGGCTGCCGCCGGCCGTGACCCCCGCCGTCTGGCGGAAGAGCACGGTGGCCGCGCGGTTGACCCGGTGAAAGCCCCGGCGCTGCGGCCGTTCGTAGGCCGCCGCCACCG
>JBEIQK010001096.1:0-1704 GCA_040376505.1 Alphaproteobacteria bacterium
CTGCTGGTGGCCCTGCTCGCCTGTGAGCGCAGCCCCGCCCGGCCGCCCACCCTGACCGCCGCCCCGGTCGCCGAGGCCCCCGCTGCGTTGGGCGCCGGCGCGCTGGTGGTGACCGACATCTCCGGCTCGATGAAGGGCTTTGTGCAGCCCGGCAGCGTCGCCCTGAGCCGCCTGCACGAGGAGCTGGTGGGCGCCCTGTCGGCCAGCCCGGCCGGGGCCCCCGCCCTGCGCACCGTCGACGAGGCCCTGAGCCCGCCCCTCCCGGCGGCCCTGGAGCGCTACAGCACGCCCGGCCTCTATGTCGGCGCATCGTCGCGCTTCGACAAGGCCCTGCAGCTCGACACCGCCGAGGGGCCGGCCAGCCGACGCTTCACCGTGGTGCTGACCGACGGCGTCTACGGCGGCGGCGCGGGCGACGACGCGGGCTGCGCGGTGGGGGCCACGCCGGCCTGCGTCGGGCGGGCGCTCTCGGCTTTGGTGGAGGCCGGCTTTGGGGTCTGGCTGGTGGCGCTGGCCCTGCCCTTTGACGGCAAGGTCTACGCGGAGCGGGCGATGGACGCCGGGCAGTTCGCCCAGGTCCAGGCGGGCCTCGGTCCCGGGCAGTCGGCGCGGGACTTCGCGCCCTCGCCCTCGGCCGCCCACTACCGCTACCGCGGCCCGCGGCCCCTGCTGGCGATCCTGGTGAGCCGCGACGTGGAGGGCGGGCGGGCCTTGAAGGACGAGCTCGTCGCCCGCTGGCGGCGCCTCGGCCTGAGCGAGAAGATCGACGCCGCCGAGCTCGCCCCCGGGCTCACCCCGCCCAGCCTCGTCACCGAGGTGGGCTGGGACCCGGCCCAGCGCAGCGCCGGCCTGCTGCTCGGCCGCGGCGGGCCTACCGCTGACCCATCCACCCAGAAGCGGCTTGGCTACGCGCAGATCGTCGAGTGCGGGCGCACCGACGCTGGCACCCTGCGGGCCCGATTGAGCCCGGCCCCCGAGGGTCTGCAGGCCACCGTCGATCCGGGGCTTCCCGTCGGACTCGTCGGCCCCATCGGGGTTGGCGTTGACCTCAGCCTGCCGCTCACCTGCGCCGGCCTCGCGGCGGGCTCCACCACCGACCTGCGCCTGACGCTCCGCAGCCAGCCGGCCCCGACCGGCCTGCTCGCCGGCTGGTCGGCGCCGGACACCTGGAGCCAGCCCGCCGGTCTCTTCGGCCTCGACGCGATCATCGCCCAGGTGAGCGCGATAGCGGCCGCGCGAAGGCCGATCGACGACACCCTCTTTGTGCGGGTGCTGCGCCGCTGAGCGCAGGGGGAGGAGCACGCCGCCATGCGGATCTACGGCGTCGATCTCGGCACCAGCACCTCGGCCGTGGCCTGGGCCGGGCCCGAGGGGGTCCAGGTGGTGCCCTGCGGCGGCCCGGGGGGCGCCATCCCCTCCGCCGTGTGCTTCCTCGACGAGGATCACGTGGTGGTCGGCGCCGCGGCCGAGGAGGAGGGGGCGAAGCGGCGCCGGCCGGTGGCCCTCGACTTCAAGCGCGCCCTGGGCGGCGAGGCCAGCCCGACGGCCGACGGGCCCCTGGCGCTCTCGGCCCTGGTGCTGCGCCGGCTGGCCTTGGGCGTGGCCCGGGCATCACCCGAGGAGCCGCTGCGCGACGTGGTGATCACCCACCCCCAGTCCTTCTGGGCCGCCCAGAAGGAGGCCACGGTGGAGGCCGCCCGCCTC
>JBEIQK010000647.1:0-3869 GCA_040376505.1 Alphaproteobacteria bacterium
GCGACGCCGCCTTCGCCGAGTTCGAGGCGATGCGCTTCTGGTCGGAGGTCACCAACCACGCCTTCGCCGACCTGCCGGAGATCAGCGGCGACCTGCTCGATCTGCTGCCCGCCGAGGCCGCCCCGCACATCCGGGCCGCCGCCGCCTGGCGCTACGTCGAGCTCCACCCCGAGCAGGGCCTCGCCGAGGCCGTCCAAGGCCTGCAGATCGCCCTGGATCGGCGCCTCGGTGGCCAGGAGGGGCCGCGATCGGTCTTCACGCTGGGCGCCCTCGACCTGTGGCCCCGCGACGCCAAGGGCGAAGAGCTCGTCCCCGCCGTGATCTACCGGGCCACGAGCCGCCGCGCCCTCGACGCCGACCCCGCGATCGACCAGGTGATCTGCCTGCTCGAAGCGGCGATCCGCCAACAGCCCCAGCGCCGCGCCTTCGTCGAAGAAGGCCTGCAGCACAGCGCTCCCGTCGTGCAGAGCACCGCCACGCGGCTGCTCAAGGCCCCGCCCCACGGCGGGCGCGGCAAGGCCCCAAGCGGCCCGCGCCCCTAGGCCAAGGGCAGATCGGGCAGGCGCAGGGGCTGGTCCTGGCTGGCCACGTGCACCTCGATCTCGGCGCCCAACTCGGCCAGCAGCGCATCGGCCGCGGCCCGCGCCCGACCAGGCGCGTTGTTCTCTTTGGACAGGTGCCCCAACACGAGGTGGCGCAGCTCCGGGCCCAGGCCGTCGCGCAGCAGGCCGGCGGCCTGCTCGTTGCTGAGGTGGCCGTGGCTCGACCGGATGCGCTGCTTGAGCGACCAGGGGTAGGGCCCCTCCATGAGCAGGTCGAGATCGTGGTTGAATTCCAGCACCCCAGCCGAGAGGCTGCGCAGCTTCTCGGCGACCAGGGCGGTGCCACGCCCCAGATCGGTGATCACGCCGGCCCAGCGCCCCTCCACGCAGACCCGCCAGGCCACCGGATCGAGGGTGTCATGGGGCACGCTGAAGGGCTCCACCAGCAGCCGACCGATCGAGAAGACCACGTTGGCGGGCACGATCTCCGCGCCGTCGGGGGTGGTCTCGGGGCGCAAGGACTCCCGGGTGCCGCCGGTGAGGAAGAAGGGCACGCGCTTGCCGCCGCTCTTGGTGAGCCGGCGGGAGAGGACCGCGGCGGCGCCCACGTGATCGCTGTGCTCGTGGGTGATCAGCACCGCGTCGATGGGCGCCCCCTCCAGGCCCACCGCCGCCATCCGGGCCAGGATCTGCCGGGTGGAGAGCCCGCAGTCGATGAGCACGCCGCTGTGTCCATCGCCGATGTAGGTGCAGTTGCCGCTCGATCCCGAGCCGAGGACCGCAAAGCGCAGGCTGTGGCCAAAGAGAGGCAGGCCCAATCACGCTCCCAGGGTAGTCGCCCGGCGTAGCCCGCCGCGGCGCCCCCAACCAGCTAAGGCCCCGTCCCGCCCGCTCGGAAAGAGCGACGCGCCCTCCGGGTTGAAGACGCCCATGTCACCGCTCCTGCTGCTCACGCTCACCGCCCAGGCGACCTGCCCCCTGGTGCCGGCCTTCGAGACCCTCGACACCGCCCTGCGCGCCTGGTGGCGCCCCGGCGAGCTCTTCGTGGCGCCGGGCGCT
The DNA here is from genome assembly GCA_040376505.1 of Alphaproteobacteria bacterium. Classification (GTDB taxonomy): domain Bacteria; phylum Myxococcota_A; class UBA796; order UBA796; family UBA2385; genus JBEIQK01. Next base: position 1,602 of record JBEIQK010000647.1, read on the forward strand.
GGCGATCCGCGCCCGGGCTTCTTTCCGCTCAACAGCCGCCTGGAGGGCACCGCCCCGCCGGCCGGCGAAGGCTGGCGGCGTCTTGGGGAGCGCTGCGATCCCGCCGCCACCGCCACCTTCACCCTCCACGAGCGGCCCGCGGGGGCCACCTTGGAGGGCGAGTGGATGGCGCCGATCCTCCGCGTGCGCGTGGGCGAGCGGATCGCCGCCGAGCTGCCCCTCGGCCACCCGGCGCACCTCTGCGCCTTGTACGTCGCCGAGGCCGACGCCACGCCCGGGCTGGAGATCCTGGTGCTCTGGCGCAACCAGGCCGAGGTGGCCGTGCCGCAGGGGATCAGCGTGTACCGGGTGCCCGACGCGGCCCGTTAGGGCGCGGGCGGCGCAGGCGGCGCGTCGGTGGGGGCCACGGGGGCCGCGGCCGAAGGGTTGGCCGTGACCTTGCTGAGCGGGGCCCAGCCCATGTCGATGCCCTTGCGGACCCGCACCAGCTCGCCCTTCACCGCCAGCACCTCGAGCTGATCGGCGGGGGTGACGGTGGCCCCGGTGGCGGCGCCGTCGGGGAAGCGCAAGAGGGCCAGCGACTCGGTGGGAAACACATTGGACCCAACGGCGAGCTCGGCGGTGACGGCGCTTTGGGCCATCGTCGGCAGGGAGACGAGGGGAGCCGCGCAGAGCAGCAGGAGCAGGCGGAGGGTGGAGATGAGGCGCATGGCTGCCGGCTAACCGCTGCCTCCCTGCCCGGCGATGCGGCCGATCGGATAGCCTCCGCCGATGTCCGCGGCCCCAATTCCGCCCCTCCCGCCACTGCCGGCCGCCGCCGGCGTGGGCGCCTCCGCCGACGAGGGCGCCACGGTCCAGGCCCTCCGCGAGATCGGCCGCATCGGCATCTTCGCCGGTGCCTTGGCGGCCCGGCTCTTCCGACGGCCCTTCTTCTGGAGCGAGGCGCTCTACCACCTGTGGACCACCACCCTGCGCTGCCTGCTGCCGGTGGTGGCGGTGACCCTGCCCTTCGGCATGGTCATCGCGCTCCAGGGGCTCGAGATCTTCCGCATGTTCGGCGCCGAGCGGCTGCTCTCCTCGCTGGTGAGCGTGGCGGTGCTGCGCGAGCTGTCGCCGGTGCTGGCCAGCGTGCTGGTGGCGGCCCAGGGCGGCTCGTCCACCGCCGCCGAATTGGGCTCGATGCGCATCAAAGAGGAGATCGACGCCACCGAGGTGATGGCGGTGGATGGCCTCCAGTACCTCGTGCTGCCGCGCTTCCTCGGGCTGATGCTGGCCACGCCCCTGCTCAACATCGCCGGCAATGTGGCCGGGCTCGTCGGCGGCTACGTCATGGCGGTGTGGATCGAGGGCGAGCCGGGCGGCATCTTCCTCGGCAACCTCTGGGCGCTGACTGCGCCGATGGACGTCTGGGCGGGCCTGCTCAAGACCCTGGTCTTCGGCGCGGTGATCGGCCTCGTCGCCTGCTACCAGGGCTACAACACCACCGGCGGGGCGGCCGGCGTCGGTCGGGCCGTCAACGACACCGTCGTGCAGGCGGTCCTCGTCTTCATCGTCGCCAACTACTTCCTCACCAGCGCCCTCTTCGGCGGGATGGGCCCATGAGCTTCCTCGCGGCGCTCGGCCAGTTCTGCTTCTTCCTGTCGACCTCGCGACGGCGGCCCTGCGCCACGGCATCCCCTGGCGGGCGGTGCTGGCCGAGGCCTACAAGATCGGCGTGCGCAGCCTGCCGATCCTGCTCACCATCGCGGTCTTCGTGGGCACCAACCTCTCCTTGCAGGGCTACAACGCCTTTCGGCCGCTGGGCGGCGGGCGCCTCGTCGGCATGTTCGTGGCCCTGGCCGGCGTGCGCGAGTTGGGGCCGATCATCGCCGCGGCCATGGTGGCGGCCAGGCCGGCACCGAGATGGCCAGCCAGATCGGCGTGATGCGCATTCGCGAGCAGATCGACGCGCTCGATGTGATGGCGGTGAACCCGCTGGCCTACCTCGTGGCGCCGCGCATGCTCGGCAGCGTGCTGGTGATGCCGGCGCTGACCATCATCGCCGTCTTCGTGATGCTGGCCAGCGCCCTCGCCACGGCGGTCTTTCAGCTCGGGGTCAAGCCGGCGGCCTTCCTGGAGTTCGCCATCCGCGGGGTGCAGCCCATCGACCTCGTCTATGTGCAGGTCAAGAGCTTCATCTTCGGGGTGATCATCTGCACGGTGAGCTGCTGGTTTGGCTTCACCTGCAAGAGCGGCCCCGAGGGCGTGGGCGAGGCCACCAACAAGGCC
>JBEIQK010000793.1:0-2986 GCA_040376505.1 Alphaproteobacteria bacterium
GAAGGCTAGGTTTTTCGCGGTTTCCCAGGGCAAGGTCTGGTAGAGTGCGGCGGCTTTATCACCCCCGGGCCGCCGTGCGCGCCGCGCCCGATCGTCCGTAACCCCGCGTGACCGCTGTGACCGCTTTTTTGAACGCCTTACTGCACGACCAGCCGCCGGCTTCCGGCCGATGCGCCCGCCTGCTCGCCGGCCGCTCGGCGATCACCGAGGTGCCGGCGAGCCGCTGGGACTGGCGGCTCTTCTACGATGCCGACCACGCCGTGCCCGACAAGACCTACAGCAAGATCGGCGGCTTCCTCACTCGCTTCCAGTTCAATCCGCGGCGCTTTCGCATCCCGCCTTCGGTGGTCGCCTCCATCGATCCGGTGCAGCAGATCGCGCTGGAGGCGGTGGCCGAGGCCTTGGAAGACGCGGGCCTCAAGGTCGAGGCCAAGGGCCCGGGCCGCGACTTCGATCGGCAGAGCACCGCCGTCATCCTCGGCAACTCGATGGGCGGCGAGGTCACCGATGACTACGCCATCCGCGTGCGCCTGCCGGCCTTGCAGCGGGCGCTGTCGGCGGTGCCGGGCTTCGCCGCGCTGCCCGAGGCCGATCGCGCCGAGATCCTTGGCCGCTTCGAAGAGGCCGTCAAGGCCGAGCTCCCCGTCATCACCGAAGACTCGATGCCCGGCGAGCTCTCCAATGTGATCGCCGGCCGGGTGGCCAACGCCTTCGACCTCGCCGGAGCCAACTTCACGGTCGACGCCGCCTGCGCCAGCTCGATGGCCGCCGTTCAGACCGCGGTGAAGGGCCTGCTCGACCATGACTTCGATCTCGCCATCACCGGCGGGGCCGACCGCAGCATGGGGGCGCCCACCTACGCCAAGTTCTGCAAGATCGGCGCGCTCTCGGCCCGGCACTCCGCCCCCTTCGACGCCGAGGCCGACGGCTTCGTGATGGGCGAGGGCTGCGGCGTGCTCATCTGCAAGCGCCTCGAAGACGCCCTGCGCGACGGCGACCGCATCTACGCCGTGATCAGCGGCGTGGGCGCCTCGTCGGATGGCAAGGGCAAGGGCATCACCGCCCCCAACCCGGCCGGCCAGCAGCTCGCCCTGCGCCGGGCCTGGGCCGCCGCCGGGGCCGATCCGGCCGAGGCCGACCTCATCGAGTGCCATGGCACCAGCACCTTCGTCGGCGACAAGGTTGAGGTGGAGAGCCTCAACGCCGTGATCGGCGGCGGCAAGCGCTCCAGCGGCCGTGGGCCCATCCGCATCGGCAGCGTCAAGAGCAACATCGGCCACCTGAAGAGCGCCGCCGGGGCGGCGAGCCTGATCAAGACCAGCCTCGCCCTGCACCACAAGGTCTTTCCGCCCTCGATCAACTTCAAGAAGCCGCGCCCCGACGTGCCCTACGACGTGGTCCCCTTGAAGGTGCAGACCGCGGCCGAGCCCTGGCCGGGCGGGCGGCGTCGGCGGGCCGGCGTCAGCGCCTTTGGCTTTGGCGGCACCAATTTCCACCTCGTCCTCGAAGAGGCGCCCGCCCCCGGCACCCTCGTCGAAGAGGCCCCGCTGCGCGAGCCGGCGCCCGCGCTCCCACCCGCACCCCGGGCGGGGCACCGCTTGCCGGCGCCTCTTTGGGGGGTCTCGGCCGAGACCCGCGACGAGCTGATCGCCCTGCTCGGCCGGCCCGACGATCCCGACCGCCCCTTCGAGGCCGACGCCCCGGTGCGCCTCGTCGCCGCCGCCGCGACGCCCGAAGAGCGCGCCGAGCAGCGCGAGCGGGCCCACAGCACCTTGAAGAAGGGCGGCAGCGCCCCCGAGCTGCTGCGCAGCCGCGGCATCGCCTTTGAGGATGAGCCCTGCAACCGTCAGCTCGCCTTCCTCTTCACCGGGCAGGGCAGCCAGTACGTCGGCATGGGCATGGACCTCGCCGAGCGCTTTCCCGTGGTGGCGGCCACCTTCGCCGAGGCCGACGCTGTGCTGGCCGAGGAGTTGGGCCGGCCCCTGTCGAGCTACCTGCGCCCGGATCCGACGATGGACCCGGCCGCCCAGGAGCTGGCCTTGCGGGCCACCGAGATCGCCCAGCCGGCCACCCTCACGATGGACGTGAGCCTCCTGCGGCTGATGAACGCCTATGGCGTGAGCCCCGACCGCCTCGCCGGCCACTCCCTCGGCGAGTACGCCGCCGCCGTCGCCGCCGGGGTGCTCAGCTTCCCCGATGCGTTGAAGGCGGTCTGCGCCCGCGGCCGCGAGATGGCGGCGGTGAAGATCGACGACAAGGGCCTGATGGCCAGCATCCCCGCCAGCCCCGACGCGGTGGGCGAGGTGCTCAACCAGGTCGACGGCTATGTCGTGGCCGCCAACAAGAACTGCCCCACCCAGACCGTGATCGCCGGCGCCACCGCCGCGGTCGAAGAGGCGATCCAGCGCTTCACCGCGGCCGGCCTCACCGTCACCCGCCTGCCGGTCAGCCACGCCTTTCACTCCTCGATCGTGGCCCCGGCCAGCGCGCCCCTGCGCAAGGTGCTCGAACGCCTCGACGTTCGGCCCCCCCGAAAGCCGCTCACCACCAACGTCACCGGCGGCTACTACCCCGACACCCGCGAGGAGATCCTCGACCTGCTGGCCAAGCAGGTGGCGGCCCCGGTGGAGTGGGTCACCCAGTTGGGCCGCCTGCGCGAAGACGGCGCCACGATCTATGTGGAGTGCGGCCCCAAGCGCGCGCTCACCGGCTTTGTCACCGCCACCCTAAAGCGCCTGCCCCACCGGGCCATCGCCACCAACCACCCGCGCCGCGGCGGGGTGATGAGCTTCTTCGAAGCCCTGGCCGCCCTGGCCGCCCTGGGCTTTCCGGTGCGCGCCGAGCCTGGGCAGGTCGACCTCTTCGCCCCGATGGCCCCCCGCCGGGCCACCGACGCCGCCCAGGCCGCCCGCCGCGCGCCGCCGGCCCTGCCACGGGTGGCGGCGATGCCGGCCCCGTCGGCCTCTTCGGGCAGCCCGGCCCAAGC
>JBEIQK010000911.1:0-2436 GCA_040376505.1 Alphaproteobacteria bacterium
AGCATCCCCGGCGCACCGCATCCCACTGACGCGGCGCACCGAGGGCCTGGGACATCGACCCGAAGGGCCCCAGCGGGTCGATGAATTCGTTCATCGGGCGGTCCACTCGACGAGGACCTTCTGCAAGCCCGAACCCAGACAGACCCCGACATGGCCGCCCGACAGGGTGCGGGTCTCGACCGGGCCGCCCCAGGCCTCCTTCAACCCGAAGGCGGCAGGGGGCGGCACGATGTGGTCGCCGTCGGCGGCCAGCACCAGGGCCGGGATTGTGGCGCCGCGCAGGTCAACCGGCCGGCCACCGAGCACCCAGCCGCCCTTGAGCAGGGCGTTGTCGAAGTAGCAGCGGCGTACATACTCGCGGTAGGCCTCACCGGGGAAGGCGACGTTGTCGCTGCTCCACTTCTCCATCGTCGACCAGACCTCGCGAAAGCCCGGCTGATCGAAGCGATCCCAAAGCGACTTCCACTTGCGGCCCTGGCTGGCCGGCTTGAGCCAGGCGAAGCTGTCCTTCATCATCTCGGCCGGGAAATTGCCCAGACTGTCCACCACCGCGTCGACGGGAAAGTGCGCCGGTTGGGCCCAGCAGGCGAGCCGCCCCGAGGCGTGAAAGTCGATCGGCGTGGCCAGCAGGGTGAGCCGCCGGGCGAGCCCCGGGTGGCGGGCGAGGCCGATGGTGAGGAAGGTGCCGCCGACGCAGTAGCTGATGGCGTCCATCGCCTCGTCGTGGCCCAGGGTGCCCGCCGCGCGGGCGTGGCGGCCGGCTCTGTCAAAGGCGCGGACCAGGATCGTGTCGATGATGTCGACCAGCGTCTGGTCTTTGTCTTCGGCCTCGGGGCGGCCCCAGTCGAGGAGGTAGACGGGCACGCCGGCGTTGACAAGGGCGCCCACGACTGACTTGCCAGGCAGGAGGTCGAAGACGGTCCAGGTGTTGATCAGCGGCACCGAGATGAAGACTGGGTGCCGCACCGCCACACCGGACTTGGGCGCGAAGTAGCGCACGGCGGCCTTGTTCTGGCGGTGGATGATCACATGGGGGGTGGCGCCCGACTTGGCCTGCCCGACAGGGTCTTTGGCGAGGTAGGCCGCGAGGTCGGCCATCCGCTGCAGCTCGTTCATCCCTCACCTCCCACCTTGGTCTTGCGGGCAGCGCCGTTGGCCTTCGCCTCCAGGGCCTCCAGGCGGGACACCAGCTCGCCGAGCCGCTCGCGCAGCTCAATGCGGGCCTCAGTGGCCTCGATGCGGGCCTGAACCGCCTCGCGCTCCAGCCGCTGCATCGCGGCAGACTGGGCGGTCAGCAGGTCGCCCATCTTCAGCAAGGTGTCCTCCAGGGTGAGGACCTTCTCCTCGAGCAGGGTGGAGACGCGGGCCACGCGCACGAGGTCGGCCTTGGTGGGAAGGTGCAGCTTGTCGAGCTGCTTGTCCACCGCACCCTCGTACTCCTTGCGCATGCGGACCTGGCTGGTGAGCCCCTGGTTCATGGCAGAGAGGAAGGGCTGGCTCTCCAGCACCTCATCCCACCAGGTGCCCATGTGCTTCTCCCAGATGTCGTAGGCCTGATCGGCAAACACAAAGGGGTTGGCGCCATTGGTCGGTGTGGCCATCGCGGTCTCCAACGCTGCGAAGCAGCGATCAGCCCTGGGCCTTGGGGGTCATCGCCGAGAGCGCGGCCTTCTGCATGTCCAGCGCCATGTCGACGCCGGCCTTGACGGCGCTCATGCCCATGTCCACCGAGGCGCTCATCTGCTGGGCGACGGCCTTGGTGGCCTTCTCGGCCTGGGCCATCTGGAAGTCCACGACCTTCTTCTGGGCGTCGAGGACGGTCTGGGTCTGGGCGGCGAAGGTCTCCTGGAGCTTTTCGGCGGACATCATGGGGTGTTTCCTTTCTCAGGGGGTCAGAGGAGGTCAGCGGGGGCCTGCGACGCAGCGCCTCCGAACACCCCTCTCTTATGGGTCATGTTGCAGTGCGTCAAGAAGATTTTTGCACTGCAACATGAACCACCACCCGCCGCCGGCCCCGGCCAATCTGTGGCGGGCGGGATACCAGCCGCCATGCGCGTCATCAAGAAGTACAGCAACCGCCGACTCTACGACACCACCGACTCCCGCTACGTCAACCTCGACGAGCTGGCGGCCCTGATCCGCAAAGGCGAGGTCATCTCGGTGCAAGACGCCAGCTCGGGCGAAGACCTCACCCGGCCGGTGCTCCTGCAGGTAATCATGGAGGCCCAGGGGGGCGCGGATGTGCTGCCGGTGGGCCTCCTCCACCGGATGATCCGCTTCGGCGGCGAAGGGGCCCAGAGCCGGTGGTGGCTCGCCCAGATCGGCGCCGGCATGGCCCTGCTCGATCAGCAGTTGATGGCCTTTGAGCGCCAGTCGGGCTGGGTGCGCCCCGACATGCCGCCCCCGGAGGCTGCCCCGCCGCGCCCCGCCGCGCCG
>JBEIQK010000744.1:0-3250 GCA_040376505.1 Alphaproteobacteria bacterium
CGCCGGGATCGAGGCGAACGCCCACCAGATCGACCAGCAGGCGGTCGGGCCCGCTCATCGTAAACGCATTGGTGGCCGAGGCCGCCAGCGTGTCGCTCAGGCGCAGCGTGACCTGGGTGCTGTCTCCACCGACGATCTGGACGTTCTGCAGCAAGGGATCTGCCGCGAAGGCCGCCGACAGGGGCGCCATCATCGCCATCAGAACCAACGCCGTCCGAGCTGTCTGGGCGAGCCCGCTGATCATGTTCCATCCTCCGCGCCGCGTGGGGGAGCCCCCGTTTGCCCGACTGTTCATTTCTTGCTCCGATCGGCCACGCCGGGCAGCGTCATGTTGATGTTGTTGACCACGAGCTCTCCCTCCATGGTCTGGAACTCTTCGGTGACCACGACCTCGGAGCTGTTGATCTGGGTGACTTTGCCCCAGTTCTTGCCGATGTAGGTGCCGATCTCCATGACGTGACCGACTCCTTCGGGGTCTTGAACCAGGGCGCGAGACCGCTCCACGCCCCAGATGATTCCGACCAGCTGGTACTGATCAATCTCATACTTCTGGAGCGGACTGGAGGTCTCGGCGACCTTTCTTCCATCCGCTGTGTTGAGGAAAGAGCGAAAGGGGTCGCGCTTGCCGATGGGGTTGTAGGAGTACTCCTCCTGCCGCGCGATGGCCTCGTCGATGGGATCGCGCTTGCCGGGGGCGCCGGCGCCCGGCGCCACGACGGCGGGCTTGCTGTCGGCGGGGGCGTCGCCCTCGCCGCTGATGAAGAACTCGCAGCCGCTCAACACACACAGCGCGAGGACCCCTGCGATGCGGGTCATTCGTCACCTCCCGCCTTGGCCTTGGCCTTGCCCTTGGCCTTCTTGTCCTTCGAGCGCTCGGCCTCGATCTCCGCCTCGGTGAGGAAGCGGAAGGTGACCGCGGTGCCGGTGACCTTGAGGTACACCTTGCCGCCGCGCTCCTCGGGGGTGGTCATCTCGACGTCCTGGACGTAGATGATTCGGTTCATCTTGGACAGTCGGTCGAAGAACATCGCCACCTCGTGGTAGGCGCCTTCAACCTCGAGGGCCACCGGCACCTCGGCGACGTAGTCGCGCTTCTGCTCGGGCATGGGCTGGAACTTCTTGACCTCCAGCCCCACCTTCTTGCCGAGGGCGCTGATGCCCTTGAGCAGCCCCGGGATCTCGCGATCATTGGGCAGCTCTTTCAAGGCCTGGGTGAGCGCGTTGTTGAGCTCGGCGAAGCGCTGATCGGCGGCCGCCTTGTTCTTCACGCGGTCTTGCACCGCTGCCTTCTTCTGCTCCAGCGAGACCTGCTCGGTCTTGAGCGCGTCGATCTCGTCGCTCACCGGCATGTAGAAGATGAAGAAGTAGAGCAGGGCGAGGAGCACATACAAGCCGCCGTAGCCGGCGAGTCGTTGGACCCGCGGCAGGCGTGCGAGGCGCTCGATGATCTGGGAGAAGTTCACGTTCTACACCCTCCCTCAGCCGGCTTTGCCGCCCTTTTCGGGCGCGGCAGGGGTTTGGGTCTCCGTCGAACCGGGGACGATGAGGCGGGCGGTGATCGAGAAGGTCTTCAGCTTCACCCCCTGCTTGTCGAGCTGGTCGATGGAGTTCAGGAAGACGTCTTCAAAGTACTCAGACTGCTCCAAGTTGCTCAGGAACTGGGAGATGACCTCGTTGCTCACCGCGGTGCCGGTGAGCTCGACCTTGCCCTTCTTTTCGTCGAGGGACTCCAGCGAGAGCTTCTCGGGCGTGGCGATGGCGAGCTGGTCCAGCATGTGAACCGGGCCCGCCTTGTTGGCCTTGAGCTGCTTGATGAGCGCGAGCTTCTTTTCGAGCTCGGTCTGCATCTTTTCTTGCTGCTCCAGCTCCTTCAAGATCTCCTCGGCGCGCTGGATCTCCTGGTTGAGGGCCGCGTTTTCGGCCCGGTAGGTGTTGGCGCTGGCGGAGACGGCCACCTGGGCGGCCACGAGGAAGAGCAGCAGCACCCCGGCGATGCCGCCTGCCAGGATGAGCTCGTTTCGCACCGCTTCTTGGCGGCGCGAGACCTTGACGGGGAGCAGGTTGATGCGGATCACTTGTCGCCAGGCCTCCGAAGGGCCAGCCCGACCACCACCGCCGCCTGAGGGCCCACATCATTCAGGAAGGCGGAATTGTACATGCGCTCGTCGATCTGGATCTTTCGGAAGGGGTCGATGACCTCCACCGGAAGGCTCGTCGTGCGCTCGATCGCGCGGGTCAGCCCCGGGGTGCGCGCCGCACCCCCCGAGAGGTAGACCCGCGAGATGCCAGAGTCTGAAGAGGTAGAGCGGTAGAAGTCGAGGGAGCGCTGGATCTCCAGGGCGAGGGTGTCGCCGACGCTGGAGAGCACCCGCTCGATCTCCTCGGGCACCACGGCGGCGGCGTCATGCTCATCGCCGCCCACCTTCATCGCCTCGGCCTCTTCGTAGGAGATGTTCAGCGCGCGCTGGATCTCCTCGGTGAACTGCCGCCCGCCGATGCCGACGTCGCGGGTGAAGGCCGACACCCCGCGCCGCAGCACATGGATGTTGACGTTCGAGGCGCCGATGTTGATGAGGGCGATGGTCTCCTGCGGCATCTCGTAGGAGAGCTCGAACATGTTGGAGACCGCGAAGGCGTCGACGTCGACGATGACCGGCTTGAGGCCCGCCTGGCTGAGCAGGGACTGGTATTCGTTCACCAGCTCCTTGCGGGCCGCGACCAGAAGCACCTCCATCTGGCCGGGATCATCGCTGGCCCCTTCGAGGATCTGCACATCGATGTTCACGTCATTGATGTCGAAGGGGATGTACTGCTCCGCCTCCCACTGGATCGACTCTTCGAGCTCGTCGATCGACATCACCGGCAGGTTGATGCGCTTGATGATGACGGCGTTTCCGCTGATCGAGACCGCCGCGTTGCGGGTCTTCACGCGGTGCTTTTGCAGCAGCTCGCGAATCGCGTCGACGATCACGTTGGTGTTCATCACCGCGCCATCGACGATGGCCTCAGGCGGCAGGCGGGTCATGCCGAAGCTGAGGAGGCGGTGCTTGCCCGAACGGGCGTCGTGCTCCAGCTCCATCAGCTTCACGTGGCTCGACCCGATGTCCAGCCCAATACAAGGTCGGCTCCGGGAGAACAGGGCCATGTCAGGCACACCAGGGGGTGGAAGGGGAAGGACAGAACGACCCTGACGGCAGGGCAGCGCACGGCGGGCCCCATGGTAACCATGTTCCCATTGACAGGTAAAGAG
>JBEIQK010001044.1:0-1906 GCA_040376505.1 Alphaproteobacteria bacterium
CCGTCAAGTTCAAGCGGGAGGCGGCCCCATGAAGCCGCGCCTCGCCCTCACCTACCGCGAGGCCCTGCGCTGGCCGATCGAGCAGGCCGCCGCCCGCGGCCTCATCGACGCCATCGAGGTGGTGCCCAGCGGCTTCCTGCGCGAGGGTCAGGCCAGCCTGCTCCGGCGGCGACTGGCCACCCTCGGCCTGCCCTACTCCTTTCACTTCATCGATCAGTCGCTCGCCAGCGCCGACCTGCTCGATCAGCCCGACTGGAGCCGCCTCGCCGCCTTCCTGGCGGGCTTTGAGCCCCTCTGCTGGAGCGATCACCTCACCGCCTGCCGGGCCGGCCCCCTCGATCTGGAGGTCAACCTGCCCCTGGCCGCCACCCCCGAGGCCGCCGCCGTCTACGCCGAGAACATCCGCGCCTTTCGCGCCGCCCTGCCCACCGCCGCCCCCTTCCTGATCGAGCAGGTGCCCACCCACTGGACCCAGGCCGGCGACACCCTCTCCCCGATCGCCCTCTTCCGCGCTGTCCTCGATCAGTCGCCGGCCGGCGCGCTGCTCGATCTGCACAACCTTTACTGCGACGAGGTCAACCTGGGCCTCGACGCCGCCGCCGCCCTGTCGGCCTTGCCGCCGGAGTCGGTGGTAGAACTGCACCTCGCCGGCGGCCATCGCCTGGAGACCGGCTTCTGGGTGGACGGTCATGACGGCGCGGTGCCGCCGCGGGTCTGGGCGCTGCTGGAGCTGGCGCTGCGCCGCTTCTCGCCCCGGCTGATCGTGCTGGAGCGCGAGCACAACTTCACCGATCTGCCCGGCATCTTCGCCGATCTGGAGCGCGCCCGTGACACCCTGCCGTGAGCGCCTGCGGGCCGATCAGGCCGCCCTCTTCGCCGCCCTCGCCGCCCCGCAGGGCACACCGCCGGCCTTTGTTCACGGCGCCGACCCGGTGTTCTGGGAGCGCCTGCTGCGGGTGCGTCACCCCGAGAACCTGCGCGACGGGCTCACCGCCTTCTTCCCGCGCTTCGCCGCCCTGGCCCGGCCCACCGACGCCGAGCTGCGCCGCGGCTGGCCCGCCTTCTCCCACCAGGCGCCGGCCGCGCTTCGTCGACAGACCCTGCTGGAGGGGGCGCTCGGATGGGCCGCGGCGCGACCCAACCCCACCGCCTGGACGGAGCTGCTCTGGATCGAGGAGGCCCTGGGCCTCGCCCGCGCCGCCGCCCGCCCTCTGCCCGACCAGATCGACGACCTGAACGGACCTCTCCCGGCCGACGCCGCGCTTCGGGTGCAGCTCCCCGGCGGCGCCCTGCTCGGGTGTCGCAGCCAGTCGCCCGAGCTGTGGAGCTGGAGCGACTACGATCCCGATCAGAGCTGGCTCTCCGCCGAGCGTCGCGTCTATGTGACCGTGCTGCACGGCGAGCCCGCGCTGTTGCCGGCCGCCGATCTGCGCGCCCTGCGCCTCTCCCTCGCCCTCTCCGCCGGTGCCCGATGATCACCCTCGATGCGCTGCTGGGGCTGCCGCCCGGCGGCTTCGCCGCGACCTGTGACGACGGCGCGCCCCGCCTCCACTCGGGCGGCGCGCGGCTCCTCCCCTTCGACAACCAGCACGCCCAGGCCCTCCTCGCCGAGGCCTTGCCGATGGGTCAGGTGGCCGTGCGCGGCCTGCTGGGCCCCGCCCCGCCCAGCCGCTACGCCGGCGAAGGGGGGCAGACAGACCCGGCCCGCCTGCGGCAGCTCGGGGTGGAGGAGCGCCAGGGCATCGTGGTGCACGGCGTCCACGCCCTCTCGCCGCGGGTCAGCGATCTGTGTCGCCAGCTTCGGCCCGATCCGTGTACCCTGCTGCGGTCGAACCTCTACCAGACCTGGCCCGGCACCTTCGCCTACCCCCTGCACTGGGACACCCACGGCCTGATCGCCCTGCAG
>JBEIQK010001129.1:0-1584 GCA_040376505.1 Alphaproteobacteria bacterium
ACCTCGGTCTGGATCTTGTTCGACAGCTCCAGGACCTGGATCTCCTTGTTGAGGAGGCTGACGACCTTGTCCATGCGGGTGGAGGTGTCGAAGGTGTCGAGGAGGTCTTGCTTCTCTTCGACGCCGATGCCGAGGTTGCTGGCGACGATGTCGGCCAGCACGCCCGGATTGTCGATGCTGCGAACCAGAAAGCTCGCCTCGCTCGGGATCTGCGGCGACAGATCGATGATGCGCTGGGCCAGCTCGCGCATGCCCACCATCTTCTGTTCGAGGTCAGCCGGGTGCTCCTGCGGCTCCTCGAAGACATCGACCTCGGCGCGCAGGTAGGGGTGGGTCTGGCTCCACTGACGCACCTTGATGCGCGCGAGACCCTGGATGATGACCGAGAGCTTGTTGCCCGGCATCTTGACCGACTTGAGGATCTTCACGATCGTGCCGGTCGTGTAGAGCTCATCGGGGTTGGGGTCTTCGTTCTTCGCGTCGCGCTGGGCCAGGATGCCCAGGAGCTTGCCGCTCTCCAAGGCCCGCTCCACCGCGAAGAGCGACTTGTCACGCCCGACGTTGATGGGGAAGGCGAGGACGGGGAAGATCACGGTGTTGCGAATCGCCAGGATCGGGAGCTCAAGGCGAGACGGGAGGTTCGGCGCTTCCTGATCCGGGTTGTCGATGGGCATCACGTCCTCACAAACGGGCCGATGGGGTGGAGAGTGCCTGTCCCCCGCCGCTCCGTACAGGAGCGATCGGGGGCACGGCCCAGGCTTTGCAGCGGGCGCTGCGCCACGGGGAGCCTTATTCACGCCGCGCGGGGGGGCAAGCGGGCCCATGGCTGGTCGGACATCGGTCGACGAACTGTAGGGTCAGAACCGCTTTCAGGGCGGCGGCGCCGGCTCCCCTTCAAAGCGCCCTTGTTCTCGGTACAGCCGCTCGTAGGCCGGCATCGTGTCGAGGGCCCAGTCGCGGGTCTGGAGCGTCGCCGGCGTGGGGCGAAGCGGGGCCGGCGGCACCGCCGGATCGGCCACCAGCGACCAGATCACCAGCGGCCCGTCTACGGCCACCGGCTCGCCCAGCACGGCGCTGACGCCGGCCTGCACGAGAAAGGGCGCCTGATCGCGCTGCGCGGCGCTGGCATTGGGAAACCAGGGCCAGTTGTGCAGATCGGCGTCGACCATCTGCCGATCGAGCACCACCCAGGAGAAGCCCTCGCCGACGAGGCTGGCCTGATCGGTGGCCTTGACCGGAAAGGGGTCAAAGGGGTCGCGGGTGAGCTGGCGCAGGTGGCGAATCAGGGAATTGTTCATGCGCCGCTTCATGCCGGCCGGCCAGAAGAGCGTGGCGTTCTCCGCCATCCCGCCAAAGGTGACCTGCTGGTGCACCGGCTGGAAGGCGATCGAGGTGCGGGCGAGGCCGATCGGCATCTCGATGAGGCCGCCGCCGACCTCTCGCAGCCAGTCGTAGGCCGCCGGCGGGCGCAGGTCTCGGCTCACCAGGGGAAAGGCGAGGTAGCGGTGGTTCTCGTAGAGGTTCCAGCCGAGGAGGCCGATGGGCAGCAACAGGGCCCATCGCGAGCGCGTCGCACGGGCCTCC
>JBEIQK010000209.1:0-9128 GCA_040376505.1 Alphaproteobacteria bacterium
CGGTCGATCACGTCAGAGTCGTCGATGGTCTTTGGCGAAGGCCAGACCGGCTTTTACGTCGAGGTCGCCTACCTGGAGTAGCGAGGCTTCGCCGACAACTGTCGAATTCCGTCAGCGAAAACGCCTGATTCTCCATTGGCACAGGCCTTGCAGGGAGGGAGTCGCACCCTGGAGAGCCCGATGCGACCCCGCGAACGCTACCTCAACCTTGGCCCCGAATCGATCACCGACCCCGAGCTGCTGGCGCTGATCATCAACACCGGCGACGGGCGCCGCAGCGCCATCGAGATCGGCGCCCAGCTCCTCGAGAGCTTCGGCGACCTCAACACCATCGCGGGGGCTCCCCTGCAGGCTTTGATGAGCCAGCCCGGCGTCGGCCCCGCCCGCGCGGTGCAGATCCACGCCGCGCTGCAGGCCGGCCGTCGGGCGGTGGCGCCGGTCAGCCACACCCGCTTCGTCACCGGTCCCGAGGCCGCCTACCAGCTCTTCGCCCAACGCATGACCGGCCTCGACGTGGAAGAGCTGCACGCGCTCTTCGTCGGCCGTCGCTGCGAGCTGCTCTGCGCGGAGCGCATCAGCCGCGGCAGCGCCGCCTTCACCATCGTCGACCCGCGCCAGGTCTTCCGCCGGGCTCTGGTGGCCGGCGCCTCCTCGGTGATCCTCGCCCACAACCACCCGAGCGGCGACCCCACCCCCTCCCAGGAGGACCTGTCGATCACCCAGCGCCTGCGCGACGCCGGCGCGGCCCTGGCCCTGCCCCTGGCCGACCACCTGATCATCGGCGCCGGCACCTTTGTGTCGCTGCGCGAGCGTGGCCTGCTGTTGCCGGTGGCCGACTACGCGATGGTGCCGATGGTGGCTTGACCTAGGCGCCCGATGTGGGCTGGAGGAGCTCGGCGTAGGCCCGCACCTTTTGCGGCTCGCCGATCACGATCAGCACGTCGCCAGCGTCTACGCGGGCGTCGCCGGCTGGGGTTGCCACCATCCGGCCGTCGGACCGGCGGATGGCCACCACCAGCACCCGCGTGCGCTCGCCCGCCGCCAGCTCGGCCAGGGTGCGCCCCACCGCAGGCCCCACGCCGGCGATTGGGATCTCCTCCAGCTGGAGATCATCGTGCTCGGCGAGGGTGGCGATGTCGAAGAAGCTGCTGGCGTGCGGGCGAAGGAGGCCATGGGCCATGCGCCAGCCGCCCATGCTGAGCGGGCTCACCACCGCCGTCGCGCCGGCGCGCCGGGCCTTGGCGGCCTCGGCCTCGTGCTCGATGCGGGTGAGGATCGGCACCGTCGGATGGAGCTGGCGCACCGACAAGGTGGCGAAGATGGCGTCGGCCACCGGCGCTGCGGTGATGGCCACCCCGCGGGCCCGGTCGATGCCCGCCTGTCGCAGGACGGCGTCTTCGGCGCCATCGCCGATGAAGAAGGGCACGCTGTGGCCCTTGTGGCGCAGCTCCTCCAGAATGGGGCCGCGCTCGATCACGCAGACCCGCGCGCCGGAGCTGAGCAGCTCAGCCACGACCGCCCGCCCCAGGCGCCCATAGCCGATGACGATGTAGTGGCCCGACAGCGCGCTCATCTCCCGCCTCCATCGCCGGGCCCGAACCCAGCGCCCCAACTCGCCCTCGACCGCCAGTTGGGTGATCTGCCCCATCGCATAGGCGCCCACGCCGACGCCGGCGATGATGAGCCCCATCGTAAACCAGCGCCCGGTCGGCGAGAGGGGATGGATCTCGCCAAAGCCGATGGTGGTGAGCGTGATCACCACCATCCAGGCCGCATCGGTGAACGACCAGCCTTCGATCAGCCGATAGCCAATGATGCCGCCGATGATGATGCCCAGCAGCAGGCCGATGGCGCGGGGGATGGCGCGGGGGAGCTCCACAAGCCCAGCCCTATCCGCGCCCCGGCCGCGCCGCGCCGGCCTCAGTGCCCTTCGCTGACCTCATTGCGCTTCCAGGCCGGCAGCTCCACCACCACATCGCAGGAGCCGTCCGGCACAAACTGGCAGGAGAGGCGAGAATTGGCCTTGAGCGCCGGCGCAAAGTCCAGCATGTCCTCTTCTTCTTCGATCGCCTCGGGCGCGCTGTCGAGCCCCTGGTGCACGTAGATGTGGCAGGTCGAGCAGGCGCAGACCCCGCCGCAGGAGTGGTCGATCTCGACCCCCTGGGCCAGGAGGATCGACAGCACGCTGCCCACGTGGCCGTCTTCATCGACAGGGAGCTCGTCGGGATCGATCTCGTAGACGATTCCGGTGTTTTTGAGGGTCAAGCGGTAGCGGCGCGTGGGCGGCGGCGGGGCTTCGGCGCGGATGAACGGGTTTTTGGCCATGGGTCGGCCCTCCAGGGCACAGCGCCTAGCCCGGATCGGGGCCGGCGCACACCAGGGGCGCGGATTGGCGCCTCGAATCGTCTACGCTCGCGAGACCCGGTGTAGATTGGGAGCGCAATCTCTGGGAGCTTTGATGCGACACATCCTCATCATCAGCGATGTCCACCTCGGAAACGGACAGGGCTACGACATCTACGCAGGCGAAGACGCGCTGCCCAACTTCCTCGACAAGGCCGTGCACCCCGACACCCTGCTCCTCGTCAATGGGGACTTCGCCGACTTCCTGATGAACGAAGACCCGCTGGTCTTGGAGCGCGACCGGGCGATCGCCCAGGCGCAGGCCTTGGTCGCCTGGCCGCCCACCGCCGCGGTGCTCCAGGCGCTCGGGCGGGCCCTGGCCCGGGGCGCCCAGGTGGTGATCCGGCTCGGCAATCACGACGCCGAGCTCGGCATTCCCACGGTGCAGGCCGTCCTGCGCGGGGCGCTCGGCCAGCCCGAGGCCGTCGCGCGGCGCCTCGCCTTTCAGTTGGGCGACAAGCCCGCCATCGAAGAGATCGGCGGCGCGCGGGTGCTCATCACCCATGGCGAGCACAATGACCCCTGGAACCGCTTCGACGCCGCCCCCCTCGCAACGGTGCCGGCCCAGGGCGGCTCGGACTTCGTCTACCCCCCCGGCTCCCGCCTCGTAAAGACCATCATGAACCCCCTCAAGCGCAAGCACGGCCTGCGCTTTGTGGACCTCCTCAAGCCCGACATCCAGGGCGGCGTGTTGACCGCCCTCGCCGTCGATCCGGGCGCCGTCAGCCTCGTCTTTCAAGGCTCCACCCTCTCCTTGATGTGGCAGCTCTTCCACGAGCGGCACTTTGGCGATCTCTCCTTTGAGGCCGACGGCGCCGAGCCGGAGGCCGAGACCGGGCTCCACAGCGCCCTCGACGAGGCCGGCCTCACCGAAGACGAGCGGCAGGCCCTGCGCGATGTGCTCGATCCCAGCGGCGGCCTCTCGTTTGGCAGCGGCGACAGCAGCGCCCTCGACGGCGCCCGCTTCAAGCTGGCCCGCCGCGGCCTCGCCGGCATCGCCCGGCTCCAAAAGCGCCTCACCGGAGACGACGGCACGGTCTACTTCGACACCGTGCCCCTCCCCGCAGAGTGGGAAGAAGCCCACCGGCTCGCCGACAAGTTCAAGGTCGACGCCGTGCTGCTCGGTCACAGCCACGCCGCCCGCTTTGGCGTCGACAAGGGCCGCGTCTACGTCAACTCCGGGACCTGGATCACCCAGCTCAGCCTGCCCGCCCCCGACGCGCCGGCTGCCGCCTGGGCCGCCTACCTCCACCAGCTCTGCGACAACCCCGGCCTCGACCCGGCAAAGGGCGCCACCGGCATCGCCGCCACGCGCTTCAACGCCGCGGCGGTGGAGGTCAACGGCGCCGGCAAGGCGGTGGTGCAGCTCTTGGAGATCGACGCCCAGGGCCGCTCCCGCGTGACCGCCCAGCACACCCTGGGCTGAGCCCCAACGACAAAGGCCCCTGGAGCAACCAGGGGCCTTTGAGAGTGGCACGGGCAGAGGGACTTGAACCCCCGGCCTGCGGATTTGGAATCCGCTGCTCTACCAACTGAGCTATACCCGTTCAACCCGACCCATCTAATGGACGGACCCGAGGGCGTCAAGGCTCCCGCGCACTTTTACCTTCAGGGAGCCGCCGGGGTCACCGGCGGCGGCGCGGCGGCGAGGCCTCGCAGGTAGGTCGAGATGTCGTCGAGATCGGCCTCCGACAGGCGTGAGAAGGACATCATCGCCGTCCCCGGCTTGCCGGCCCGCACGCTCGCCTTGAGCGCCTCGTCGGTGCGCCCCGTCCAGAAAGCCGGCGCGGTGAAGTCGGTCGGCCGGGGGCTGAGGGCCGCGGCGGCCGGGCCCTTTCCGTCGCCCTTCATGCCATGACAGGCCATGCAGCTCGCGTTGTAGAGGGTGCGGCCCTTGACGACGTCGCCCGCGGCCTGGGCGGGGCGCGAGAGGGCCAGGAACACCAGCAGTGTGAGCAGCGGTCGCATCAGAGCTCCTGACAGGAAGACACCGTCGGGCGAGGCACCATCCTCGCCGCGCAGGCCGCCGCCGTCAATTCTCCGCCCCTTCTTCTTCGCCGGGCGTCTTGGGCTCGGCGGGCACCTTGGGCGCGGTCTTGGCGTCGGCCTTTTTGGCCCCCCGATCGGCGCCGGTTTTGGGATCGAGCTCGGCCAGCCAGACCAGGATGCGGCGCGTCTCGGACTTGTCCATCACCGCCGAGAAGCCCGGCATGTCGCCCTTGCCGGCCTGGATCAGGGCCACCGCCTCGTCGTAGCCGCTCGCCGAGATGCGCCCCGCCAACGGTGGGCTCGCCATCGCCGGCCCATCGCCCAAGGCGGCCTCGCCGTGGCAGGGCCAGCAGTTGATCGCATACAGCTCGCGCCCGCGATCCCGGTCGGGCGGGATCTTGGTGGGGACGCCAGCGAGCCAGACAAGCAGGGCGACATGGGACATGACAACCGAACCAGAAAAAAAAACGCCCGAGGTTTTATCCTCGGGCGTCTTTGTGTGGCGGGGTTGACGGGACTCGAACCCGCGGCCTTCGGCGTGACAGGCCGACGTTCTAACCGACTGAACTACAACCCCATAACCAGAACAACCCGCAGGGAGTGGGCGGAACAGGGTTCGAACCTGTGACCCGCAGCTTGTAAGGCTGCTGCTCTCCCGACTGAGCTATCCGCCCGAAGTGTCCGTGTCAAGCGCCGCGAGAGATTTTATTCTTTCGCTTTGTTTGACTGTCAGCAGATACACTACTGACATTCACTGGACCCGAATGTGTGAGCGGCCTGTCACAACCGCTCACTCGGGGCCGGTGCCCCCGGGAGACGCCTGCTATTTATAGGGCCCATGGCCCTGCGTCAAGGAACAAATTTCAGATCGACGACTTCCATGCGATCGCCCGACGAAGATCCCGATCCCATCGAGCTTACCGCCGAGGCAGGGGCCATCACCGCGGTGGGGGCCACGTCCGGAGCCACCGCGGCGGCCGCGACCTGAACCGGGAAGACCATCGGCCCATGGGGCCAACGCAGGGCCCGCTCCAGGACCTCATCCATGTGGGAGACCGGCACCAGCTCGAGCTGATCGCGGATCGCCTTGGGGATCTCCTCCAGGTCTTTGGTGTTGGCCTCGGGGAAGAGCACCGTGCGCAGCTCCGCCCGGTGGGCCGCCATCGCCTTCTCTTTGAGGCCGCCGATGGGCAAGGCGCGCCCCCGCAGGGAGATCTCGCCGGTCATGGCGAGATCGTGGCGCACCGGCACGCCGGTGAGCGCGCTGGTGAGGGCCGTGGCCATCGCGATGCCGGCGCTGGGGCCGTCGGCCCCCTGACCCCCTGGGTAGTGCACGTGGAGATCGTACTTCTCGTAAAAGAGCGGGTCGAGCCCGAGGGTCACCGCCCGAGCCCGCACATACGAGAAGCCCGCCGTGGCGCTCTCCTTGAGCCAGTCGCCGAGCCGCCCGGTCAGGATGAGCTTGCCCTTTCCGGGCATCACGCTGACCTCAATGTCGAGCACCTCGCCGCCCCAGGGGGTCACGGCGAGCCCCTTGACGAGGCCCACCTGGTCTTGGCGGTCGTGGCGGCTGTCGACCTGATGCGGCACGCCGAGCAGCTTGTGCAGGTTCTCGCTGGTGACCCGCACGCGGGTCTCGGGGCCCTTCTCCACCACCCGGCGGGCGACCTTGCGGCAGACCGTGGCGATCTCGCGCTCGAGGTTGCGCACGCCGGCCTCGCGCGTGTACCGGCGAATGGTGGTGGACACGGCTTCGCGCGTGATCAGGAGCTGCTCTTCGGCGAGGCCGTTGGCGGCGAGCTGCTTGGGGATCAGGTAGCGCCGGGCGATGCTGAGCTTCTCGGGCTCGGTGTAGCCGGTGAGGCGGATGATCTCCAAGCGGTCCTGCAGCGGCAGCGGGATGCCCTGCAAGGAGTTGGCGGTGCAGATGAACATCACCCGCGACAGATCAAAGTCCATGTCGAGGTAGTGGTCGTTAAAGCTGTGGTTCTGTTCGGGATCGAGGACCTCCAGCAGCGCCGAAGAGGGGTCGCCGCGGAAGTCGGTGGTCATCTTGTCGATCTCGTCGAGCAAAAAGACCGGGTTGGAGGAGCCCGCCTTGCGCAGGCTCTGAACGATCTTGCCCGGCAGCGCGCCGATGTAGGTACGCCGGTGCCCGCGAATCTCGGCCTCGTCACGCACGCCGCCCAGGGCCTGGCGCACGAACTTGCGGTTGGTCGCCGCGGCCACCGAGCGGGCCAGCGAGGTCTTGCCCACGCCGGGCGGGCCAACCAGACAGAGAATGGGGCCCTGCATCTTGTCGACGAGGCTGGTGACGGCGAGGTGCTCGAGGATTCGCTCCTTCACCTTGCGCAGCCCGAAGTGGTCTTCGTCCAGCACGGCGCTGGCATGGGCGATGTCGAGCCGATCTTCGGTGAGCTCCCCCCAGGGCAGGGCCAGCACCCAGTCGATGTAGTTGCGGATCACCGTCGCTTCCGCGCTCATCGGGCTCATCATCTTGAGCTTGCGCAGCTCGCGGCCCACCTTGTCGGCCGCCTCCTCCGACAGCGGTGTCTCGCGGATGCGGCGCTCCAGCTCGGCCATCTCGGCCTTGAACTCGTCTTTTTCGCCGAGCTCCTTCTGAATCGCCTGCATCTGTTCGTTCAGGTAATACTCCTTCTGGCTCTTCTCCATCTGCTTCTTCACGCGGGTCTTGATCTTGCGCTCCACCTGGAGGATCTCGATCTCGGCCTGGATGAAGTTGTAGATCCGCTCCAAACGCACGGTGGCGTCTTCGCTCTCGAGGAGCTCCTGGCGGTCTTCGAGCTTGAAGGACAGGTGCGCGATCATCGTGTCGGCGAGCTTGCTCGGCTCCTCGATGCTGGCCACCGTCAGGAGCATCTCGGGGGGGATGCCCTTGTTGAGCTTGACGTACTGCTCAAAGGCCCCGCGCACCGAGCGGATCAGCGCCTCTTGCTCCACGGTGGCCTGCGGGCTGGCCTCCGCCGCGCCCATCGGCATCACCTCGGCGCGCACAAACTCGCCGTCGACGCAGCGCAACAAACGAGCCCGGCCGCGGCCCTCCACCAGCACCTTGAGGTTGTCGTCGGGCAGGCGCAGGAGCTGGATGATCGTGGCGACCACGCCGACGGCGTAGAGGTCTTCGGGGTTGGGGTCGGCCGTCTTCGACGAGCGCTGCGCGACCAGGAAGATCTCCTTGTCGGCCTTGTGCGCCGCCAGCAGCGCGGCCCGCGACCGGGGCCGCCCGACGATCAGCGGCGCCACCATGTGCGGAAAGACCACGAGGTCACGGAGGGGCAGCAGCGGGAGGCTCAGCACCCGCGGCTCACTGGCGCCTTTGCGATCCCGGAAGAACATCCACCCTCCATCCCGTCCTCAGGTCCACTCGGCGTCGTTCTCGTACACGAGGATGGGCTCGCGCTTTCGCTGCACCACCTCTTCGCTGATGATGCACTCGCGCACATTGTCGCGGCCCGGCAGGTCGTACATCACGTCGACCATGATCTCTTCGAGGATGGCCCGCAGGCCGCGCGCGCCGGTCTTGCGCTTGAGCGCCTCTTTGGCGATGGCCAGCAGCGCGGTGTCGGTGAACTTGAGGCTGACCCGCTCCATCTCGAAGAGCTTCTGGTACTGCCGGATGAGCGCGTTGCGCGGCTCGGTGAGGATGCGCACCAGCGACGGCTCATCGAGCTCATCGAGGGTGGCGGTCATCGGCAAGCGGCCAATAAACTCGGGGATCATGCCGAACTTGAGCAGATCCTCGGGCTCCACCATCGCCAGCAGCTCGTTCTTGGTGAGCTTGTCTTTGGCGCCCTGCTTCTCGCCAAAGCCGATGCCGCTCTTGGTCACCCGAGACTCGACGACCTTGTCGATGCCGACGAAGGCCCCGCCGCAAATGAAGAGGATGTTGGTGGTGTCGACCTGCAGGAAGTCCTGCTGGGGGTGCTTGCGCCCGCCCTTGGGCGGCACATTGGCCACCGTGCCCTCGATGATCTTGAGAAGGGCCTGCTGCACACCCTCACCCGAGACGTCGCGCGTGATGCTGGGGTTCTCCCCCTTGCGGGCGATCTTGTCGATCTCATCGACATAGATGATGCCCTTCATCGTGCGCTCAACGTTGAACTCGGCCGCCTGGTAGAGCGACAGGATGATGTTCTCCACGTCTTCGCCGACGTAGCCGGCCTCGGTGAGGCTGGTGGCGTCGACGATGGCGAAGGGCACGTTGAGGAAGCGGGCCAGGGTCTGGGCGAGGAGGGTCTTGCCCGTGCCGGTGGGCCCGACGATCAGGATGTTCGACTTTTGCAGGTCCACCTCGTCGTGGGTGCTGCGGCTGTCGATGCGCTTGTAGTGATTGTGCACCGCCACGCTCAGGATCTTCTTGGCGCGGTCCTGGCCGATCACGTACTCGTCGAGGTGCGCGCGGATGTCCTTGGGCTTGGGCACCAGCGAGCGGGAGGCGTAGTAGTCCTCGCGCTCGTACTCCTCCGTGACGATCTCATTGCAGAGATCGACGCACTCATCACAGATGTAGACCGAGGGGCCAGCGATGAGCTTGCGGACCTCCCGCTGGGACTTTCCACAGAAGGAGCATCGGAGGTCCCGATTGGAGCTGGTCTTTGCGCGCACGCGAGCACCTCTCACACACAATGCTAAGGCGAAGGGCCAGCCCCCCGCGAGGTCGCGGCCCCTATAGCCGCGCCCCCCGCAGCGGTCACGCTGGGCGACCCAGGAGCGTC
>JBEIQK010000632.1:0-3979 GCA_040376505.1 Alphaproteobacteria bacterium
CCTGGGGCCTGGAGGTGATCCCCTTCGAGAAACCGACCGACATCTTCCATGTCCACCAGATCCTGCTGGCCGAGACCGGCACCTTCATCCTCGAGAATGTGAACGCCGAGGAGGCCGTGAAGGACAAGGTCTACGAGGGCCTGTTCACCCTGGGCCCGTCGCGGATCACCGGCGCCGTGCAGGCGATCATCAACCCGGTGTTCATCTACTGATCCGGGCCTGAGACGGCACGAGGGCGCCTGCGGGCGCCCTTTTTTTGGCCGTGCCGATCGCGCAGACCGCCCGGATCGCACGCGCCGCAGGCCTCGCCTGACCGGCGCGGATATCAGGCCGGTGACACCGGCCCCGATCAGGCCAGGCTGCGGGTCTGCGCCCAGGTGTCGTCCAGCGCACCCTTGACCGCGTCGAGCAGCTCGCGGATCTCGTGCGGCTGGATGATCAGCGGCGGCGAGAAGGCGATGGAGTCTCCGGGCAGGGTGCGCACGATGGCGCCGCGCTTCTGCGCGTTGGCCACCAGCTTCGCGCCCACGCCGGCCTTCGCCTCGAAGTTCTCACGGCTGCGCTTGTCGCGCACCAGCTCCAGCGCGCCGATCAGACCCACGCCCCGGGCCTCGCCCACCAGCGGGTGATCGGCCAGCGCGCGCAGACCCTCCTGCAGCACGGGTGCCACCTGCCGCACATGGCCGACGATGTCGCGCTCGCGGTAGATGGCCAGGGTCTCGAGGGCCACCGCCGCCGGCACCGGATGGCCGGAGTAGGTGAAGCCGTGGCCGAACACCCCGAGCTTCTCGGACTGGCGCACCAGGGCCTCGAAGATGCCTGGCCCGACCATCATGGCCGACATCGGCTGATAACCGCTGGTGAGCATCTTGGCGCAGGTGAGGATGTCGGGCCGGATGCCGAAGGTCTGCGAGCCGAACATCTGCCCGGTGCGGCCGAAGCCGCAGATCACTTCGTCGGCGATGAACAGGATGTCGTGTCGGCGCAGCACCGCCTGCACCTGCTCGAAATAGCCGGCCGGCGGCACGATGACGCCGCCCGCGCCCATCACCGGCTCGGCGATGAAGGCGGCGACGGTATCGGGGCCTTCGGCCAGGATGAGCGCCTCGAGCTCGCCGGCCAGCCGCGCCGAGAAGGCCTCCTCGGTCTCGCCCGGCCGGCCCTCGCGCCAGAAGTGCGGCGTGGCGGTGTGCAGCATGCGTGGCGCGGGCAGGTCGAAGTCGTTGTGGGTGGAGGGCAGCCCGGTCATGCTGCCCGAGGCCACCGTGACGCCGTGATAGCCCTTGCGCCGGCCGATGATCTTCTTCTTGGCCGGCCGGCCCAGCGCGTTGTTGTAGTACCAGACCAGCTTCACCGCCGAGTCGTTGGCCTCGGAGCCCGAGTTGGCGAAGAACACCCGGCTCAGCCCCTCGGGGGCCACCGACATCAGGGTCTCGGCCAGCTGGGTGGAGATGGCCGGCACCTTGCCCGAGAAGGAATGGTAGAAGGGCAGCTCGAGCAGCTGGCGGTGCGCGGCGTCGGCCAGGCGCCGCTCCGAGAAGCCCAGCCCAGCGCACCACAGCCCGGCCATGCCCTCGATGTAGCGGCGGCCGGCTTCGTCATACACATACACGCCCTCGCCGCGCTGGATCACCAGCGGGCCCTCGGCCTGCACCAGCGCAAGGTTGCTGGTGGGGTGCAGGTGATAGGTCATGTCGCGCCGGGCGGCGGCGCTGAAGGCGGTGGCGGCGGCAGGCGCCACCACGCGGGCGGGCGCGGTGGGAATGGCACTCATGGGAACTCTCCGGCAGACGGGCGCGCCGGGAAGACGGCGCCCACGCCCCGACTCTACCCGCAAGCCGGGGCGGCCGCGACGGCCTGGCTCAGCCGCCGAGACGGGACTGCAGCTGGCCGCGCACCCGGGTGAGGGCCTTGGGCAGACCCTGCGCGAGCTGGCTGAAGAGCTCGTCGTGCAGGGCGAGCTCGCGCTGCCACTCGGCCGGGTCAACCGCGGTGATGCGCTCGAAGGCGGCCCGCGGGAACTCGGTGCCGTCCCAGACCAGGTCGTCGTAGCGCGGGGTGGTGCCAAAGGCGTGCTCGACGCCCTGGGCCTTGCCCTCCAGGCGCTGCAGCATCCAGACCAGCACGCGCATGTTGTCGCCGAAGCCCGGCCACACGAAACGGCCGTTCTCGTCGGTGCGGAACCAGTTGACGCAGAAGATGCGCGGCAGGCGCGCGCCCGAGGCCTTCAGACGATGGCCGATATCGAGCCAGTGGCCGAAGTACTCGGCCATGTTGTAGCCGCAGAAGGGCAGCATGGCGAAAGGGTCGCGGCGCACGATGCCGGTGGCGCCGGCCTGCGCGGCCGTGGTCTCGGAGCCCATGGTGGCCGCCATGTACACGCCCTCTTCCCAGTCGCGGGCCTCGGTCACCAGCGGCACGGTGGTGGAACGCCGGCCGCCGAAGATGAAGGCGTCGATCGGGACGCCGGCCGGGTTGTCCCAGTTGGGGTCGATGGACGGGCACTGCGAGGCGGGCACGGTGAACCGCGCGTTGGGGTGAGCCGCCGGCCGGGGCTTGCCGTTGACCGGGTTGGCCTGGGCGATCTCGGGCGTCCAGTCGCGGCCCTGCCAGTCAGTGAGGTGGGCGGGCGGGTCGGACAGGCCCTCCCACCAGACATCGCCGTCATCGGTGAGGGCCACATTGGTGAAGATGGTGTTGCGCGACAGCGAAGCCAGGCAGTTGGGGTTGGTCTTGGCGCTGGTGCCGGGCGCCACGCCGAAGAAGCCGGCCTCGGGGTTGATGGCACGCAGGCTGCCATCGGGCTGGGGCTTGATCCAGGCGATGTCGTCGCCGATGGTGCGCACGCTCCAGCCCTCGAAGCCCCTGGGCGGGATCAGCATGGCGAAGTTGGTCTTGCCGCAGGCCGAGGGGAAGGCCGCCGCCACATGGCGGGTGACGCCCTGCGGGGAGGTGACCGCCAGGATGAGCATGTGCTCGGCCAGCCAGCCGATGCCGCCGGCAAGCGCGTCCTGACGGCCCATGTTGGAGGCGATGCGCAACGCGAAGCACTTCTTGCCGAGCAGGGCGTTGCCGCCGTAGCCCGAGCCGAAGGACCAGATCTCGCGGGTGTCGGGGAAGTGGACGATGTACTTGGTGGGATTGCAGGGCCAGGGAACGTCGGCCTGCCCGGCGGCCAGCGGCTTGCCCACGCTGTGCACGCAGGGCACGAAGTGGCCGTCTTCACCGAGCACCTCGTACACCGCGCGGCCCATGCGGGTCATGATGCGCATGTTCACGACCACATAGGGGCTGTCGGAAAGCTCGATGCCCACATGGGCGATCGGGCTGCCCAGCGGCCCCATGGAGAACGGCACCACGTAGAGCGTTCGGCCGCGCATGCAGCCGGCGAACAGGCCATCGAGCGTGGCGCGCATTTCGGCCGGCGCGACCCAGTTGTTGGTGGGGCCCGCCTCCTCGCGCTGCTCGGTGCAGATGAAGGTGCGGTCTTCCACCCGGGCCACATCGGTGGGGTCGGACCAGGCCAGGTAGGAGCCGGGGCGCCTGGCCGGGTTCAGCGGGCGCAGGGTGCCGGCGGCCACCATCTCGGCGCACAGGCTGTCGTACTCG
Source organism: Alphaproteobacteria bacterium (assembly GCA_040376505.1). Classification (GTDB taxonomy): domain Bacteria; phylum Myxococcota_A; class UBA796; order UBA796; family UBA2385; genus JBEIQK01. The sequence continues at coordinate 3,610 of JBEIQK010000632.1, forward strand.
GCCTGCGAGCCGTCGGCCCAGTGGATGCGCTCGGGCTGGGTGAGCGCGGCAATGCGGGCCACCCACTCGATCAGGCCGGCATGCTGCACCCACTCGGGGGCGCCGGTCATGGTTCGGGCATCGACCGCCCGTAGCCCACCGGCTCGATCACCGACGGGTTGCGACGGGAGGGCGGCAGCGCTTCTCGACTGATTCATGCGGGGCTCCGTGGGGTCCGGACAAGAGCGAAACCGTCAATTTTACACCGTCCGGAACGCCGGGGCCTGAGGGCAGGCAGCCTGATCGGGTATCCCGGGCGGGCTGCCAGGGGCGAGCCCGGCCGCCGCCAACCCGCTGCGCGGGCCGATCAGCCATAATTCCCCGACCATCC
>JBEIQK010000707.1:0-3478 GCA_040376505.1 Alphaproteobacteria bacterium
GGCGGAGATCGACGCCCTGCGCCTGCGCATCGAGGGCCGCGATCGCCTCCTCGCCCTGGTGCAAGACGCCGCGGCCGGCCGCCTGGAGGAGGTCTTTACGGGGGCCTCGGCCCTCGCGGGCGGCGCCACGGGGCCGGTCGACCCGGCCCACCAGCGCGCCCTCGACGCCCTGATCGAGCCCCAGATGCTCCAGGCCCAGGCCGCCGTGGCCCGCGCCCGCGGCGAAGGCGGCGCCGCCCGCGATTGGGAAGACGCCCAACGCCTCGCCACCACCGCCCGGGCCCTCTCCCCGCGCTCCACCGGCCCGCTGCTGATCCAGGGCGAGGTCGCCCTCGCCCAGTCCAACTTCAACCGGGCCAGCGAGAGCTTCGAAGCCGCCTTGCTCCTCGACCCCACCCTGCGCGAGGCCCACTATGGCCTCGCCCGCGTCGCCCGCGCCCGCCGCGACACGGCTGGGGCCCTCGATCACCTGCGAAAGGCCGCGGTGGCCTGGCCCCAGGACTGGCGCACCTGGCAGAACATCGGCGTCTTCTTGCTGGAGCAGGGCCGCCCCGACGAGGCGATCCCCGAGCTGGAGCGGGCCCTGGCCCTGGCCGGCGATCGGGAGGCCGCACCCGCCCTGGCCCTCGCCGAGGCCCACCTCGCGATGGGCCGGCCCACCGACGCGATGGTCTACGCCGAGCGCGGCGTGATCACCGGCGGCGGGGCCTGGGCCCACGCCCTGCGCGGCCGCTGCAACTTCGAGCTGCGCCGCTACGCCGAGGCCGAAGAGGACTTTCGCCGCGCCGTGCTCGATGATCCCAGCCTGATCGAGGCCCGGGGCGCCATCGGCCAGCTCCGGGCGATGGAAGGAGACTGGACCAACGCCGCCGAGGCCTTCCGCGCCGTGCTGGCCCGCGATCCCAGCAACGCCGCCGCCCGCGAGAACCTCAACCGGGTGGAGGCGCGCATGGGCGCCGAGCAACGCCGCACCGAGGGCCGCCAAAGCCCCGCCGCGCCGCGCTAAGGGGGCTCCATGCTTCGACTCAGCCCTGCCCGCAAGCTCGCCTTCACCGCCATGGTCTCCGCCGGCCTCTGGCTGCTCGCGGAGGCGGTGGCCACCCGCCTCTACGCGCCCGAGCTGCTGGCCTGGTCGAGCCCGCCGCCGAGCCCCGAGCGCGGGCTCTCCGTTTTGCAGGGAAATCCCTACCTGCTCTACGAATACCCACCGGGCACCCACCACGAGCGCGGCGTGGTGGTCACCATCAACAGCCTGGGCTTGCGCGGGCCGGAGATCGAGCGCCCCAAGCCGGACGGCATCCGCCGCTTCCTCACCACGGGCGACTCCAGCATCTTCGGCTTTGGTGTCGCCGATGATCAGGTGTTCTCCAGCGTCGCCGCCAAGGCGTTGGGCGAGGGCGTGGAGCCGGTGGTCGGCGCAACGCCGGGCTACTCGACCTTTGAGACCTTGAACCTGCTCCACATGCGGGCCCTGTCGACCGAACCCGATCTGCTGGTGATCTGCAACCTGTGGAGCGACAACAACTTCGACTCCTTCGTCGACAAAGAGGTGCTGGAGGCCTACGCCGGCTACAGCGAGAGCCTCGGCGGCCGGGTGAAGGATCTGTTCGCCCACAGCGCCATCTACCGCGTGATGGACTGGCGTCTGCGCGTAAAGAAGACCGCCCACAAGGTGCAAAAGACCGGCTGGATGCTCGACAGCGGCGGCCACGACGGGCGGCGGCGGGTGGAGATCAACGACTACGCCAGCAACCTCGATCGCATCGCCCGCATGGGCATCGACACCGGGGCCGAGCTCGTCTTTGTGATCCCCCCCAACAACGAAGACCTGCCGAGCGAGACCGACACCGGCCAGCCCAAGGCCTGGACTCCCTACCGCAAGGTGATGCGCGACACCGCCGACCGCTATGGGGCGCCGATCATCGACGGGCCGGCCCTCTTCCTCGCGTCGGGCAAAACCAAAGGCGAGCTCTTCCTCGACGAGATGCACCCCACCGCCGTCGGCCACGCCCTGCTCGGCCAGGAGCTGGCCCGCCTGCTCCAAGAGAAGGGCTGGCCCGCCGGCGGCTCGGTGCTGGGCGAGCCCGCTGGCGGCGGGGTCGAGACCTACGAGGATCCCTTCCTGCAGGGCACCTCCGCCGAGGGCGGCCCCGGCGGAAACGCGGCGGTCGGCCCACCTTCCGGGAGCGGCGGCGGGAGCCCGGCCGGCGGCGACCCCGGCCCCAACCCCAACGCCAGCCCCCAACCCAACGCCAACGCCCCGGTGCGCGGCACGGTCGTGGCCAGCGGCTACACCAAGGGCCGCATCCTCATCGACGCGGTCACGCCCGGCTCCACCAGCCCCACGGTGCTGGCCAACACGGCGCTCTCCGGGCCTGGCCCCTTCTCGCTCAACACCGGAGCCGCCAAGGAGTGCGCCCTGCGCGCCTACTTCGACGAAGACAGCGACGGGCCCGACGCCGACGACAAGCTCTTCGATCTCACCGCCACTGTGCTCGATCTCTCCGATGGGCCCGTGATCGACATCACCCTCGATCTCGACGAGGGCACGGTCGAGCTGCCCTGATGCTGCCCTTCCCCGACCGCGCCGCCCGCCTGCCCGATCTGGGCGTCGGCATCTCCACCGAGCACGGCGCCATCGACGTCCCCGGCGCCGTCGACCCGCTCGGGGCCCACCAGCGCCACCGCCGCTGGCTGCAATTCCTCGAAGTGGGGGTGGAGGTCGAGAAGGGCCTCGACCGCCTCGCCCGCGCCTGGGCCCAGGCCGGCCTGCCCACGACCTACCACTTCCTCGACCTCAACCTCGACGACCCCGCGGATCTCGATCCCGACTGGCTCCAGGCGGTGCGCGGCCATGTCGCCACCCTGCGGCCGGCCTGGCTCTGCGGCGACGCCGGCCTCTGGCACTTCGGACCCCGCGACCGCAACCAGATGCTGCTGCTGCCGCCGATCCTGAGCCGGGAGGCCGCCGCCGCGATGGCCCATGGCGTCATCCGCCTGCGCGAGGAGTCCGGGGCCGAGGTGCTCCCCGAGAACCCGCCGGGCACCGCCTTCGCCGGGCCTTTGCACATCGCCGAATTCTTCGCCGAGCTGGCGCTCGCCGCCGACACCGGCCTCGTGGTTGACTGCGCCCACCTCGCGCTCTACCAGCGGGTCACCGGCCGGGCCGCCCTCGACCAGATCGATCAGCTCCCCTTCGATCACGTCGTGGAGCTGCACATCGCCGGCGGGCGCACCCGGCAGACCGATGGCTTTGCCTGGGTCGAGGACGACCACGGCCCGGTCGCCCTGCCCGACACCTGGCGGATCGCCGAGCACATCGCCCGCCGGGCCCCCAACCTCAAGGCCATCGTGGTGGAGTGCGAGCGCAACCCGATCGCGCAGACCCGGGGCCTCTTCTCGAGGGCCGAGGCGGTCTGGAGCCTCCGCCCGCGCCGCCGGCGGCCCGCCGCGCCGCCGCGCCCGCCGCCGCCAGCCC
>JBEIQK010000597.1:0-4171 GCA_040376505.1 Alphaproteobacteria bacterium
CTCGGTGATCGGGTGCTCGACCTGCAGGCGGGTGTTCATCTCGAGGAAGTAGAAGCTGCCGTCGGCCCCGTAGAGGAACTCGATGGTGCCTGCGCTCTCGTAGCCCACGGCCTTGGCGGCCTGCACCGCCACCGCCGCCATCTTGTGGCGGGTCTCGGCCGGCAGCACCGGGCAGGGAGACTCCTCGACCACCTTCTGGTTGCGCCGCTGGATCGAGCAATCCCGCTCGAAGAGGTGAACGGTGGTGCCGAAACGATCGGCCAGCACCTGCACCTCGACGTGGCGCGGGTTCACGATGAGCTTCTCGATGTAGACCGCGTCATCGGCGAAGCTGTTGCGCGCCTCGGACTGGGCCGTTCGCAGGGCCGCCGCCAGCTCATCTTCGTGGTCGACCCGGCGCATGCCCTTGCCGCCGCCGCCGGAAGCCGCCTTGAGCATCACCGGATACCCGATCTCGGCGGCGATCACGGCGGCCTCTTCGGCCGAGCGCACCGCCTCGGTGGTGCCCGGCACCACCGGCACGCCGGCCGCCTTCATGCGGGCCCGGCTCTCGGTCTTGCTGCCCATCGCCTCGATGGCCGAGGGCGGCGGGCCGATCCAGGTGAGACCGGCGTCGATCACCATCTGGGCGAACTTCGCGTTCTCGGAGAGAAAGCCGTAGCCGGGGTGGATGCAGTCGGCGCCGCTCTGTAGGGCCACCTCGATGATCCGCTCGCCCACGAGGTAGCTCTCGCGGGAGGGTGCCGGACCGATCAGGAAGGCCTCGCCGGCGATGCGCACGTGCAGCGCGAGGCGGTCGGCCTCGCTGAAGACGGCGACGGTGGACAGGCCGCGCTCGTGGGCAGCCCGGATGATTCGCACGGCGATCTCACCGCGGTTGGCGACGAGGACCTTGCGCAGGGGCCGCCGCGCGGGCGCCGCTGCTGAGACAGAATTGGGGGAGGGATCGGCGGTCATGGCCCGCAGGGCTAACCCAACGCGGTACCATTCCGCCCGCATCCCCGGAGCCTCGAATGTCCCCTCCCCTGCGCGCCCTCCCCCTGGCCCTGGCCTTGCTGGCCTGCGGAAAGGGCGGCGACGACACCAGCAGCGGCGCCCCCGACGGCGAAGACGGCGAGGAGGCCTGCGCGGTCGAGCCCTACAGCCCGGTCGCCGGCTGCCTCGTGGTGCACGCCCTCGACTTCGACGCCGACGGCCGGCTGCTCGACTACGACTCCAGCTGGTACGACGAAAACGGCGATCTCATCAGCTTCGATGCCCGCAACGGCGAAGACTACACCGACTGGATCGCCTGCACCCGCACCCTGGCCGGCCCCGGCATGCCCGCCTCGGAGCGCTGCGTCGGTCGCGCCACCTACACCTACACCTGGACCTACGACGCCAGCGGCCACCTCGTCTCGCGCTCCTACGACACCGGCAGCGACGGCACCCTCGACAAGGTCTGGACCTACACCACCGACGGCGACGGCCACGCCACCCACGAAGACATCGACACCGACGCCGACGGCATCGCCGACTCCACCGTGGACTACACCTGGGCCGAGGGCCTGCTCACCCTGGAGGCCTGGGACTACGACAACGACGGCGCCATCGACTTCACCCGCGCCTGGACCCACGAAGGCGGCCAGATCGCCACCGAGGCCACCGACAAAGACGGCGACGGCACCATCGACGCCACCGTCTCCTTCACCCGCAACGCCGACGGCCAGCCGCTGATCCGCGACGAAGACGCCGACGGCGACGGCGAGGCCGACATCAGCACCTCCTACGCCTACGTCGGCTGCAACCTCGAGTCGGCGCTCACCACCGAGGTCGACTCGGCCCCCCAACGCGACAGCTACCGCTACGACAGCGAGGGCCGGCTCATCGGCCACACCGCCGACTTCGGCGACAACGGCGAGGCCGACTCGGTCGACACCTGGACCTGGTCCTGCGCCGGCGACGAAGCCCCATGAAGGGCGGCGCCAAGGTCGAGCCCGCCCGGCTCAAGCCCTGCGAGCTGACCGACTGCGAGGCCATGTGCTGCCACGACGGCGCATGGATCTCCCCCCGCGAAGAGGAGCGCATCACCGCCCTCATCGCCGAGCGGCCGGCCTTCTTCACCCAGCTCCCCGCATCCCCCTTCGCCGACGCCTTCTGGAAGGGCGAGCGCATGGGCCGCAAGACCGCCGCCCGGCCCCACCGCTACCGCCCCGGCCTGCTCCCCGCGCACTTCCCCGAGACCCGCTGCGTCTTCGCCGATGAGATCGGCCGCTGCACCCTGCAAGTCGCCGCCGTCGCCGCCGGGGAGCCCCCCTGGCGCTGGAAGCCCTCGGCCTGCTGGATGCACCCCCTGCGCCTGACCGTCCGCGGCGTGGAGCCTCCGCCGCGCGACCCGGCCCGCGATCCCGATCGCGACGGCAAGACCTACCCGGGCTTCCTCTGCTACACGCGCTGTGGCCAGCACCACGACGACGGCCAGCCTTGGCGCGAGGTGCTGGCCGCCGAGCTCGCCTGGTTTGAGGCAGGCCCCGACGACGAGGCCCCGTGAGCAGCGCCCCAGGCGACGAAGGCGCGCTCGGCGCCTACCTCGACGAGGTGCGCGGCCTCATCGGCGAAGAGCTGCACCGCATCATCCCCGCCGACCACGCCTTCACCGGCGGCCTCTACGCCCTCGTGCGCGACTACCCCGCCCGGGCCGCCAAGACCCTCCGCCCGGCCCTCGCCATCGCCACCTGCCGGGCGCTCGGCGGCGCCGTCGACGCCGTCCTGCCCACCGCCGCCGCCCTGGAGCTGTACCACAACGCCTTCCTCATCCACGACGACGTCGAGGACGACAGCGAGCTGCGCCGCGGCCGCCCCACCCTGCACCGCGAGCACGGCGTGCCCATCGCGGTCAACGTCGGCGACGCCATGCTGGCCCTCTCGCTCGGCCCCCTGCTCGAGAACACCGCCACCGTCGGCCTCGGCCCGGCCCTGCGCCTGCTGCAGCGGGTGGCGCGGATGAGCCGCCTCACCGCCGAAGGGCAGGCCACCGAGCTGGCCTGGATCCGCCAGCGCCGCTGGGATCTGCGCCCCGCCGACTACCGCCGCATGGTGCATGGCAAGACCTCGATCTACTCCTTCTCCACCCCCATCGAGGTCGGCGCCCTCCTCGCCGGGGCCGGCCCCTCGGTGCGCGGCCGCCTCGCCCTCTTCGCCGCCCGCCTCGGCCTCGCATTCCAGATCCAAGACGACCTTTTGAACCTGCGCGGGGCGGTGGTCGCCACCGGAAAAGAGGCCGCTGGCGACCTTTGGGAGGGCAAGCGTACCCTCATCCTGCTCACCGGCCTGCCCCGCCTCGCCCCCGCCGCCCAGGCCCGGGCCCTGGCGCTGCTCGATCGGCCGCGCCCCGAAAAGACCGAGGGTGAGGTGGCCTGGCTGCGCGATCAGCTCGAAGCGGTCGGCGCTCTCGACGCAGCCGCCGCCGAAGCACAGGCCTGGGCCGCCGCGGCCCGCCGCAGCCTTGACCGCCTGGGCCTGCCGGACTCTGTCCACAAGAGCTTTCTGTCGGGTCTGGTGCGATATGTCGTGGACCGGGCCCGCTAAGCCCCCACCGGAGCGCCGATGTCCACCCCGCGCAGCCTCGCTGGCGCCCTGCAGGGCCTCGCCCCCCTCGGCGACCCGGCCGCCATCGCCCAGCTCTTTGCCCGCATCCACGACCAGGGCGGCGCCGACAAGGCCCTCGCCGAGGCCCTGCCCGCGGTGGCCCGCGAGGCCCTCTCCGCCCGCGAGGCCCGCCTGCGCAGCGAGGCCCGGCTCACCGACAAGGTGATCGACGAGGTGCTGGCCCGCGCGCCGGCCCCGCCCACCGCCGGCGCCGTCCAGCAGCGCCTGCGCCTGCGGGCCAGCCCCGGAGAGCCCGCCGAGGGGCGCTTTGTCGTCGACAACGCCCGCGCCCGGCCCGCCGCGGTGCGCTTTCGCTGCAGCGAGGCCGTGGAGGCCCGCGGCGGCGAGGCCCTCTGGCTGCCCGTTCGCCTGCACCCGCCGCGCCCGGAGCTGGCCCCCCACCTCGCCGCGCGGGTGCCCTTCACGGTGCCCCCACCCGCGCCGGGAAACCCCTTCTACAGCAGCGTGCGCTGCGGTGCGTGCGGCGTAGAGAAGGAGGCGGCGCGCGACGCGTGCTGGAATGCCGCGTGCGCGCGATTTCCCC
>JBEIQK010000694.1:0-3561 GCA_040376505.1 Alphaproteobacteria bacterium
CGCCGTCGGCCTCTCCGGTGGTTCCGGCTCCGCCGTCGCCGCCGCCCCCCGCGCCGATCCCTGCCGCCTGGACCCCCGATCCCCGCGGCCTGCTGCCGGTGCGGCGCTTTGTCGATCTCCAGGTGCTGGGCCAGGTCGCCCGCACCTACATCATCTGTGAGGGGGGCGGCGAGCTGATCATCGTCGATCAGCACGCCGCGCACGAGCGCATCACCCTCTACCGGCTGATGCGGTCGGCCCGCGAGAAGCTGGGCGGCGGCCAGCGCCTGCTCAACCCGCCGGTGATCGAGCTGCCGCTGGCCCAGGCCCGCGCCCTGGAGCCCCACCTCGACCTGCTCAACCGCTATGGCCTGGAGGTCGAGCCCTTCGGCGACCGCGCCTTCGCCGTCAAGCAGGTGCCCGAGGCCCTGGCCAAGGCCGACCCGGCCCGCCTGCTGCGCGACGTGGCCGACGACATCGCCGGCGGCGGCTCGGGGGCCCCCCTCGACCAGCTCGTGGAGCACCTGCTGGCCACGATGGCCTGCCACAGCTCGATCCGGGCCGGCCAGCCGCTCTCTCCCTACGAGATGAAGGAGCTGCTGCGCGGCCTCGACGAGGTGGACTTCTCGGTCTGCGCCCACGGCCGCCCGGTGGTGCTGCGCATCGCCCCGGGCGAGCTCGAGCGGCGCTTTCACCGGGCCTAAGCGATGGCGCAGATCCTGATCATCGGTGGGCCCACGGCCGCCGGAAAGACCGATCTGGCCATCGAGATCGCCGAGGCCTATGGCGCAGCCCTGGTCAGCGCCGACGCCATGACCGTCTACCGCGGCATGGACATCGGCACGGCCAAGCCGCCCCGCAGCGTGCTCGACCGGCTGCCCCACGGCGCCATCGACGTGCGCGAGGTCGACGAGGACTGGAGCGTGGCCGACTTCGTCGAGGCCGTCGAAGCGGCGGCCCGCCAGCACCGCCGGGTGGTGGTGGTGGGCGGCACCCCCTTCTACTTGAGCGCCCTGGTGCGCCCCCTCGCCGATCTGCCCGCCGCCAACCCTGACCTGCGCGCCGAGCTGGAAGCCCTCGATGATCCGCATGGCCGCTTGTCGATCGTCGATCCGGCCTCCGCCGCCCGCCTGCACCCCAATGACCGGGTGCGGGTGCTGCGGGCCCTCGAGGTCTCGATCCTGGCCGGCCAGCCGATGAGCGCCCTTTGGGCCGCCGGGCCCCGCGCCCCGGCCCTGGTGCCGATGCGCGCCCTGTGCTGGATGGACCGCGAAGACCTGCGCGCCCGAATCGCCGCCCGCGTCGGCTTGATGGTGGAGCAGGGCTATGTCGCCGAGGTGGAGGCCTTGCTGGCCCGCGGCTTTGATCTGCAGCACAAGCCGATGCGCTCCTTCGCCTATGTGCACCTGATCGGCGCCGTGCGCGGGGAGCTCAGCCTGGAGGAGGCCCTGCGCCGCACCGATCGCGACACCGCCACCCTGGCGCGCAAGCAGCGCACCTGGGGGAGGGGACTGGGCCTGGATCCCGACAGCGCCGATCAGATCCGCGAGAAGGCCGCGCGGGTCTTTGTCGAAGCGGCCGGCCTCGAATAGGCTTGACCGTCTGCCTTGACGGGTCAATGAAAAGCGCGATCCTCCCGCTCCTCCTCGTCGCCTGCGCCGGCCCCACCGGCGATGTGCGCGGCGGCGCGTCGGTGGGCCGGCTCGACGTGTCGGTGGAGTCGGGCTCGGTGCGCCTGGTCGCCGGAGAGGCCCTGGGCCTGCGCTACGCGGTTCACGCCCCCTTGGGTGGCGGCGCCGTCGCGCTCATCGAGGAGCCCGACGGCACCCGTGTGGTGGCTTCGTGCGCCGACCTGCGGCCCTGCACGGTCGATCTGGTGCTGACGGTGCCGGCTGGGCTGCCGGTCGGGGTCGAACAGGGTGCCGGGAGCCTGGAGATCGACGGGCTCGACCGGGTCCAGGCCCACCTGGGCCGGGGCACCGTGCGGGCCATCATCGGCGAGGCCCTCGATCTCAGCGTGGGCGTGGGCTCGGTGGAGGCCAAGGCCCTCGGCCGGGGCCCGCTTCGGGTGGCGGTGGGCCAGGGCGACGTGGCCTTGCAGGTGCCGGCCGGGGCCTACGCCCTCGATCTGGTCGGCGCCAGCGTCGTCGTGACGGGCATCGAAGCGCGCCCGGGCGCCCTGCGGCAGATCCAGGTGGTGGCGCCTGGGGGCGCGGTTCTGCTCTCTGCGGCGGGCCCCGTCGCGGCCCGCTGAGCCGGGGCCGTGCTACGCTGGGGCCCAGGAAGGGTTTGCCATGTCGTTTCGCCCCCTGTTGTGCCTGATCGCCCTGCTCGCCGGCGGCTGCGCCTTTGTCACCGACGCCGACGAAGAGAAGCGCCTCGATCCCGACGGCGACGGCGTGATCTTCCCCAATGACTGTGACGACGACGATGATCAGGTCGGCGGGCCCGAGACCTTCTACGTCGACGCCGATGGTGACACCTTTGGCGACCTGGCCAATACGGTCTCGGTCTGTCTGGCAACCGTGGGCCAGGTGCGCGACTCCTCGGACTGCAACGACGGCGACCCCTCCGTCTACCCGGGCGCTGACGAGGTCCCCTACGACGCAATCGACCAGGACTGCGACGCCGCCGATGTCGAAGACGTGGACGCCGACGGCTACCGCGCGGCCGAGGTGGGCGGCGATGACTGCGACGACAGCGACGCGGCCATCCACCCCGACGCGGTGGACGCCTGGTACGACGGCGTCGACGCCGACTGCGCCGGCAACAGCGACAACGACGCCGACGCCGACGGCTACGACGCCGTTGAGATGGGCGGCGATGACTGCGACGACCAGGACGCGAGCCGCTTCCCCGACCCCACGGTCGAAGAGATCTTCTTCACCGGCTTTGACGAGAACTGCGATGGCACCGACGGCGACGGCGATGTCGACGGCGATGGCTACTGGGACCCGGACTACTACGACAAGGTCGAGGCGGGCGGGAACACGGTGGAGGTCTTCGTCCCCAACACCGACGACTGCTGGGATGGAGATGGCAGCACCGTCCCCACCGCCTTCATCGCGGTGCCCGGCTTTGAGCAGCCCGGCCCCGGCGAGGTCTACCCCGGCGCGGCCGACACCTGGTACGACGGCGTAGACCAGGACTGCGATCTGGCCGATGACTTCGACCAGGACGCCGACGGCTACCGCACCGACCAGTACGCCGACATCCGCGGCTTCAAGGGCGAGGACTGCGATGACACCGAGCCGCTGACCAACCCCGGCGTGGCCTATGACGCGCCCTACGACGGGGTGGACGCCGACTGTGATGACTGGGATGACAATGACTTCGATCGCGACGGCTACGCTTCGGACGCCACGGGCGGCAGCGACTGCCTCGACGATGAGCCGGCCGTAAACCCCGGCGTGCGCGAGGTCTGCGACAACGGTGTTGACGATGACTGCGACGGCGGCGCCCGCCTCTGCGGGATCACCACCGGCGTGCAGGCCGACAACGAGGCCGATGTCAGCCTCAACGGCACCGGCGGCGCCTACCTGGGCTACGCGATGGAGGCCTGCGGCGACGCCAACGGCGACG
>JBEIQK010000265.1:0-7885 GCA_040376505.1 Alphaproteobacteria bacterium
CCGCCATATTCCGCCGTGGCCGCCCCGGCTGGCACACCCTGGGCGAGGCAGGCGGCGTCATGGCCGAGCTGGTAGGCGATGCGGGCCCGGGTGATCTCGATGCGGTGGCGCAGGGTGCCGGTGGCGGGCGGCGGCTCGCTCGGGCGCGAGAGCCAGGCGGCGGCGTCGGCGGGGCCGTAGCGCATCAAGGCGCGCTCGGCGTTGGCCAGGGCCTCGTCCCAGCGCAGGCCGCCTGGCTTGTTCTCGCCGATGCGGGGCCGCACCGGCTGCTGCTCGGCGGCCCAGGCGCGGGCGAGGCGCACCAGGGCGCCGGGGCTGCCTTGGATGGCGCTGGCGTTTTGCCAGGCCAGCTCGGGGCCGGGATCGCCGATCATGGCCCGGGCGGCTTCGGCGAGCTGGGAGGGGGTGAGGGGCCGCACGGGCAGCGCCTCGGCGGCGACGGCGATGTTCTCGGGCTCGTGGGAGGCCAGGACCAGAAAGGCGACGCCGCTCAGCGCGGCGAGATCGTCGGGGCGGGCCCGATCGGCGTCGTCGACGGCGATCAGCAAGGGGCGCTGGCGGGCTGCCCGCTCCACCACGCGGCGGGCGGCCTCGCGCAGCACCGCAGGATCGGCGGCGCCGGACGCAGGAGGGCTGATCTGCTCGTCGGAGCGGGCCAGATCGGGCAGGGCCTGGAGGAGGGGGTGGAGGTCGGGGCCCATCAGGGCGAGGCGGGCCTCCTGGGGCACCAGCGGCCCCACCAGGGCGTCGAGGACGCGGGCCAGCAGGTCGGGCCCGCCGGGGACCAGCGTCTGGCGGGCGCCGCGGAGGAGCAGCTCGCCGCGAAGCTCTTGGAGGACCCGGCTGAGGCCCATCCCCGCCGGGCCGTGCAGGAGCAGGGTGGAGCGGTCGCCGGAGAGGCAGCGGTCGCGCAGCTTGCGGATGGTGCCGCGGTCGCCCACAAAGCGCGAGCTGAGCACCCGCGGGCGCACGGTGGCCGGCGACCCCGGCTCACCCAAGGCCTGTCGCAGCACCGCGGCGACCACGCGGGCCGAGCGGGGGCGGTCGGCGGCGGCCGGGCTCAGCAGGCGATCGATGAGGGCGGCGACGCCAGCGGGCAGATCGGGGCAGAGCTCGCCGATCGGCTGGGCGGTCGAGGTGCAGATGGCGTGCACCAGCTTGTTGGCGTCTTCGCCGACGAAGGGGGCCACGCCGGCGAGCAGCTCGAAGAGCACAGCGCCGAGGCCATAGAGGTCGGCGCGGAGGTCGAGCTCTTTGCCGGCGAGCTGCTCGGGCGACATGTACCGCAGGGTGCCGGCGATGCCGGCGGCGGCCAGCTCGGCCGAGGTGGCGTCGATGCGGTGGGCGAAGCCAAAGTCGAGGAGCCGCGCCTGGCCGTGCTTGTCGACGAGGATGTTGGCGGGCTTGAGGTCGCGGTGGAGGAAGCCGGCGTCGTGGACGGCGGCGAGGCCGTCGGCCACCTGGGCCCCGGCGCGCAGGATGCGCTGGCGGCGCTCGGCGCCGGGCGCCTGCTCAACCCAGCGGTTGACCTCGATGCCGTCGACCAGCTCCATGGCGATCCAGGCGTAGTCCTGCTCCACGCCGCCGCCGAAGACCGCCACCACATTGGGGTGCTCCACGGCCTGCATGGCGTGCAGCTCGGCGGCGAGGCGCTCGAAGAAGCGCTGGCGAGAGCGGTGGACCCGCTTGATCGCCACCTGGGCGCCGGTGTCGAGGTGCACGGCCCGGTAGACCTCGGCCCCGGCCCCCTCGCCGATCCGCTGGCGAAGGAGGTAATCTCCGACGCGATCGGGCTTTTCGGGGGGCGGGCTAGGGTCCATCACGCATCCGGGTGGGCGGGAGGGCGGACCGCGTACGCCCTCGCGTGGCGCTCCGTTCGCCGCGGACGGCGGCTGGGCCGGGGCCCAGGCGGTCCTCGTCGTTATGGCGCGCTTTGGGGGCGCTGGCAACACAGCGCGGGCAGGCTTTGCGTGGCCGCCCCAAAGCCAGCCCATGGGGTGGCCGATCGGCGCGGGCTCGGTGAGGGAAGGAGATGTCGTTGCGGCTCCTGCTCCCCTTGCTGGCCCTGGCCTGCGGCTCGGCCGCGGAGCGCGAGGTGGCGCGCTACGCCGCGCTGGTGGGCGATCCGGCCTTGATGCCCGAGCCCGGGCTCGCCGCCTGCGCCGATCTTGCCCGCGCCGACCTGCGCGCCGACTGCGCCGATCACGTCGTCACCCTGGAGGCGGCCCGGCCCGGCGGGCGACCCGAAGACCTCTGCCCCCGCCTGGAGGCGGGGCCCTACCAGGACGAGTGCTGGTTCCTGGCGGCCGAGGCCCATGGACGGCGCGGTCAAGACGCCAGCGCGGCTCAGCTCTGCAAGAAGGCCGGCGCCTACAAGGAGGACTGCGCCCAGCACCTCTGGCAGACCGCTGTGCACGACCTCATCCACAAGGCCGGCCCCCGCGCGATGATCGACCAGCTCCCCCGCGCCCAGAAGCTCTACGCCCATTGGGAGCGCTACCTGGGCGGCGAGACCGAGCTGCAGCGGCGCTTCTGGGCCCGCTACTTCCAGAACGCCTTTGAGGGCCTGGGGGTGATCGACCTGCGCTGGTGCCCGGCCGTCCCCGAGCCGGCGCTGGCCCAGGCTTGTGAGGCTGCCGCCATCGAGCTCTTCGCCCAGCGCCTCATGCCGGCCCTGGACGCCGCCCAGGTGGGCCTCTGCGATCCGGCCCAGTCGGCCGAGGCCCTGGCCGCCCGGGTGCGCTGCGAGCCCGACCCGCGGCTCACCGCGGTGGTGGAGGCCCGCCGCACGAACCGCTGCGCGCCCTAATGGATGTGGCCGCCGATCATCAGGCCACCCTGCACCAGCCACCAGTCCTCCAGCCCGGCGTCCACCGGGGAGCGGCTCTGGGCCCAACTGACGCGGCCGACGAGGTCGACGAAGGCCGGCTCGCGGGCCCGCTTGCGCAGGATGCCCTCGAAGGTGAGGGCGGGCAGGGCCTGGGCGCCGCCGTAGTAGCCGTCGAGGTCGACCCGACCGAAGCCGAAGCCGAAGCCGCCGCTCACCGGGGCTGAGGGGTCGAAGCGCAGCACGCTCAAGACACCCATGCTCGAGGCGGAGATCGGCACCACAGCGTCGTCCTCGCGTGCATCCTGAGTGGGAGCGAGGGTGGCGCCGCCCCAAAGGCTGGCTCCGAGGCGGGGCCCGCGGGTGGTGGCCGGCTGGATGAAGGCGTCGTAGCGGGCGACCCAGGCGCCGCCGACCCCGGGCTCCGGCCAGTCACCGCGCAGGCTGCCGATGAAGTAGCCCGCGGCGAAGTCGGCGCCGAAGGCGAGCTGCGGCGGCTCGTCGGCGAAGGCGGGCAGGGCGGCCCAAAGCAGCAGGGCGGTCATGGGGCTCCAGCGGTGATGGCCCAGGCGGCGAGGCCGTCGGCCTCCAGCGCGAGGGCGGCCTCGCTCGCCCCAAGGGCGTCGGGAAAGAGGGCGATCACCGAGCCATCGCCGCCGGCGCCGCTGAACTTGGCCCCCCAGGCGCCGCGCTCCCAAAGCAGGGCGGTGGTGGCCATCAGCCGCGGGGCGCGCAGGGCGGGGAGGTGGGTGGCGGCGTGCTGGTAGGCGGCCTGGCAGCGGTTCATCGACTCTCCCAATTGGGCGTACTGGCCGAGCTCGATGGCCAAGGCGCCGCGCTCGGCCTCCTGGCCAAAGGTGGTGATGGCCAGTTGGGCGGCCTGGGCGGCCGGGCTGCTGCCGCCGGCGCAGAGGTCGTCGCCGACGTGCTCGGCGAGGGTGCGCAGGATGAGGGCGGTGTCGCGCGGCGCTGGAAAGGCGCCGATGACGAGGTGCAAGGGCCCGGGGGGCCGCACCGGACGAAGGGCGATCTCGCCGCCGGTCCAGCGAAAGAAGGTGGGGCTGGCGGCGGCGCAGGCCAGCGGATCGAGTCGGCCGCAGGCCACGCCCTGGCTGCGCTCGATCTCGTAGGCCAGATCGGCCAGATCGGTGGCCTCTAGCGCGCTGCCCGCGGCGCGGGCCAGGGCGTCGGTGATGGCGAGGTTGAAGGCCGCCGACGAGGAGAAGCCGCGCCCAGCCGGCAAATCGGAGTGGACCCAAAGCAAGGAGGGCGGCGGCTGGATGCCGCGGGCGCGCAGGGCGGCGAGGGCGGCCGGGACGAAGCGCAGGGGCCCCTGCCCGAGGCCGGCCGGCGCGTCGATCGGCCAGCGCCCTTCGAGCAACTCGCCGTGCAGGGCGGATCGCAGGGCGATGCCCTCGCGGGCTGGCTCCACCGTGACCTCCACCCCCATCGGCAAGGGCAGGGTGAGGCTGGCGCCGCCGGCCCAGTCGCAGTGCTCGCCGAGGAGGCAGACCCGGCCGGGGTAGCGGACGACGAGGCTCATGGGCGCACCGGAGGCGGGAGGGGGAGGGAGGGGAGGGTTATCCCGGGCCCATGGACTTCGGGCGCCTGCACAGCACGGACGGCATCGACCTCAGCGCTCCCCCCGCGGATCCGCGCACCGCCGCGCTCCTCGCTGGGCTGCCGCGCACTGGAGCGCTGCAGGTCTACACCGGCGCGCCCCTCTGGTCGGAGCGGCGCTGGTTGGGCTCGTTCTACCCGCCGGGCAGCCCGCCGGGGCGCTGGCTCGGCCACTATGCGCAGCAGCTCAACGCCATCGAGCACAACGGCAGCTTTCACGCCATCCCGAGCCCGGCCCAAACGGCGGCCTGGGCGGCCCAACTGAGGACCGGCTTTCGGTTTTGCCCCAAGGTGCCCCAGGCGCTCTCGCATGGCGGGGCGGACTGGCGGGCGGCGGTGGGCCCCTTTCGGGCGGCGATGGAGCCCCTGTCGGCCTTCCTGGGGCCGATCCTGCTTCAGTTTCCGCCCGAGGCCGGCCCGGCGGACTGGCCGGAAATGGCGGCGCGGGTCGACGCCCTCGAAGGCCTGCCCCTGGCCGTGGAGCTGCGCCACCCCGACTGGTTCGTCGGCCGGCGCCTGCGGGGGCGGGCCTGGGGCTACCTCGCCGAAAAGGGGCACGCCACCGTGGTCACCGACACGCCAGGCCGCCGAGACGTCTGCCACGCCAGCCTGAGCAGCCCGGTCCTCTTTCTGCGCTTTCTGGCGGTAAACCAGCCCTCCGACCTCAGCCGGATCGCCGATCTGGCCGATCACATCGCCGCCCTGGCCGCCCAGGGGCTCCAGGAGCTGTACTTCTTCGCGCACCTGCCCGAGTTCGCCGCGGTGCCCGATCTCTTGCTGGAGGTGCACCGGGCCCTGGGGCCCCGCCTGGGGGTCCCGCTGCCCCTGGCCTGGGCCTCTGCCGGGCCGACGCAGCTCCGCCTGGTCTGAGGCGCGGTCGAGGGCGGAGAGACCGGCTACAAGGGGCGGGCTGGAGGTGGCGATGGTGGTGGCACGCGCGTGGATCGGGGCCCTGGCGCTGGGCGCCCTGTGGGGATGCGGCAAGGATGGGGGCGACACCGGCACCGAGCCGCCGCCCCTCGGCCAGTGGCTCAAGGTGGGGGTGGGCACCAACCATGCCTGCGCCTTGGGGCGCGACACCTCGCTGCTCTGCTGGGGATCGAGCGAGAACAAGCGCAGCACCCCGCCCTCGGGCGAGGGCTACACCGACCTCGCGGTCTCGGCCGCCTGGAGCTGCGCCACCGACGCGGCCGGCGAGGCGCTGTGCTGGGGAGACGTCCCCGACGCGATCAAGCTCGAAGGGGCGCCCTCGGGGCCCTACAGCGCGCTTTCGGGCGGGGCTTCCTCGATCTGCGGGCTGCAAGAGGGCGGCGGCGTGAGCTGCTGGGGGGCCCTCACCGAAGGCAGCGCTGGGCCCTACAACCAGCTTGGCGCCGGGGCCGATGTGGCCTGCGCCGTAGAGGCCCCGGGATCGATCGCCTGCTGGGGCAACCCGGCCTCGCCGGTGGCGGCGCCGACGCCGGGCACCTTCACCTCACTCTCGCTCTACTCGGTCTTTGGGTGCGCCCTCGATGTGGGCGGCCTGCCCTTCTGCTGGGGGGCCGAGGATGGCGGCCGCACCGACGCGCCGGCCCAGCCCTTCGCGCAGGTCTTCGTGGGCGCCAGCTACGGCTGCGGCCTCGACGAAGAAGGCGTGGCGACCTGCTGGGGCAAAGACACGCCCTTGCTCGAAGCCCGCTACAGCACGATGTCGCTGGGGCCCTTGGGCGGCTGCGGCGTGACGGTCGACAACGAGCTGCTCTGCTGGGGCAGCACGGGCATCGAAGGGCCGCCCGACCTCGGCGGCACCGACTGAGCGCACCACGCCCGGCGGCGGGTTACGCGGGCCGGGTCGGTGTCGTGGAGGTTCGCGTGCGCAATTTCTGGTTCGTCCTGGCGATCAGCAGCCTCCCCCGCCTGGCCCTCGCCGCTACCCCCAAGAAAGTGGCCGCCAAGGCGGGCCCGGCGGCGATGACGGTGCCGGCGACGGCGCCGCCGATCGCCGAGAGCGTGGCCTTCCTCAACGCCTGGCTGGCGGCGAACCCGAGCCCCGATCGGCCGTGCCGGTCGCTGAGCGCGGTGGAGCTGTCGCCCAATGGCGAGCTGGTCGTCACCATCACGCGGCAGAGCTACTGCGAAGACACCAAGATCGTCGTGCCGCTCGAAGCCCTCGACGCCCGCTCGGTGGTGGCCACCGCGGGCGACACGGCGATGCTGCGCGCCACCTGCGATCAGTCGGTGGCCTGCGCGCGGGTCTGGGTCAAGCCCAAGGTGCGCACCGGGGCCGGCTGGGTGGTGCGCGACGCCGACTGGATCAGCTGGGGCCTGCCCCAGCAGCCGCACCAGGCCGCTGCCTTTGAGATCCCGGTGGGCGGCAGCGCCCAGACGGTCGATCTGCTGCGCGGCGCGCTGCAGTACCTCATCGTCGAGGCCGACACGGCGCCGGAGATGCGCCCGCCGGTGAATCCCTTCGCCGTGGCGGTGAACCAGAAGCTGGCGCCGCCGGCCCCGGTGGAGACGGCCGAGGGCGCTGAGGAGCCGGTCGCCGAGCCCTGATCAGGGGGCCGCGGGGTCCAGCGCCCGGCTGTGGTGCTGGTGCAGCACCCGCCAGTCGCCCTCCCGCTCGGCGAAGGTCACCTCGAAGTTGAGGGCCTCGCCGTCGATCGGCAGGGGGCTGCCCGCTGTCGTCTCGGCGATCACGGCGGAGAAGCGGGCCACGCGGCTGCCGTCGGGCTGGGCCTCGATGGCGACGGGGCCGAGGACGATGTGCAGGGGGCCGCGCTTGTTGAACTGCTGGAAGAGGTAGCCCTTGAGCAGGTCGCGGCTGAGCCCCTCCTCGTCGCGGTAGGCGGGATCGATGACGTCAAGGATGGGCCCCCACTGGGCGGCCTCGGCGGCCTCCACCACCACCTGGAGCTGCGCCCGCACCTCGTCTTCGGGGCTGGTCGGCCGCAGGGCGCGCCATCCGAGGGCGAGGGCGGCCAGGGCCAGCAGCGCCAGGGCGAGGCGACGCAGGCCGGCCACCTACAGCGCTTCCAGCGTGAGCCCGTCGAACCAGGCGGTGCCTGAGACGCCGCACAGCAGGCCCACCTGAACGGCGGCGGCGCTGGGGGGCACGAGGCTCTCGATCTCGATGACCTCCCAGGGGTGGCTGGACAGGCGGGAAGTGGCCAGTTCGGGGCGGCCGATCGGCGCGCCGCCGGCGTCGATGTACTGCAGCGCGATGCGCACGGTGGCCTCTTTTTGGAGGAACTCCACCCGCAGGTTCTCGGCCTTCACGTGCACCCGGGCCCGCAGCCGCGAGCCCGGCAGCACCGCGGTCTGCTGGTAGACCTCGGGGAAGAGGCGGGTGGCCTTGGTGGCGTTGAAGCGCAGGCTGGCGCCGCCATCGAGGCTGACGCGGTCGTCGACCACCACCTCTTGCACGGGGCTGCTGGTGCCCAGCATCACGCCGTCGCG
>JBEIQK010000756.1:0-3191 GCA_040376505.1 Alphaproteobacteria bacterium
CAACGACACGGTGAAGAAGCGGGCCGAAAAGAAGCTGGCCAAGGTGGCCAAGCACCTGCTGGAGCCCGTCGACGCGCACCTCGTCTTCAAGAACGAGCGTCACCTCTTCAGCGCCGAGGTCACCGTCACCGGCGGCGGTGGCGACCAGCGGTTCACGGTCACGGAGACCACCGACGACATCCTCTCGGTGGTGGATCGCGTGATGGAGAAGCTCGAGGGCGTCGTGCAGCGCCACCGCGAGCGCGCCATCGACCGCTCTCATGCCGCGCCGGTCGGTGAGCCCGACGGCTTCGTTCCGGCCGAGTAGCGACACCTCTGGGGGGTTCAGCCCCCCAACGAACAGAGCCCCGACCGCAAGGCCGGGGCTCCTTTCGTTGGGGCTTTCGCCTCAGGCCTGCGGGTTCACCCGGCGCCGCCGCGAGGCGAAGAGGGCCGCCGCCGCCGCCAGCAGGCCGCCCACCGGCGCCGCCACCGACTGGCAACGGCTGCCGCCGCCGCGGAGCTGCGGGTTGTCGTCGCAGGCGTCGCCGATGCCGTCGTTGTCGTGATCGCGCTGGTCGGGGTTGATGTCGCTCGGGCAGTTGTCGCAGACGTCGCCCTTGCTGTCGCCGTCGGTGTCGATCCAGTCCAGATCGCGCACGGTGGGGCAGTAGTCGCAGGTGTCGCCGCGGCCGTCGCCGTCGCTGTCGGCCTGCTCGTTGCGGGCGGCCGGACAGTTGTCACAGGCGTCGCCGTAGCCGTCGCGGTCGAGGTCTTCCTGGTTCGGGTCGGCGATCTCAGCGCAGACATCGCAGGGATCGCCCACGCCGTCGAGATCGCCGTCGAGCTGGTCGAGGTTGAAGTCCACCGGGCAGTTGTCGCAGGCGTCGCCGAGCCCGTCGCCGTCGAGGTCGAGCTGGTCGGCGTTGGCGTCGGTGGGGCAGTTGTCGCAGTCGTCGCCGATGGTGTCGTTGTCGGTGTCTTCCTGCTCAAAGTTCTTGGTGACCGGACAGTTGTCGCAGTCATCGCCCACCAGGTCGAAGTCGGTGTCGGTCTGGGAGGGGTTGAACTGGTCGGGACAGTTGTCGCAGGCGTCGCCCAGGTCGTCTTCGTCGACGTCAAGCTGGTCGGGGTTGGTGTCGAAGGGACAATTGTCGCAGGCGTCGCCCAGCGCGTCGTCGTCGTTGTTCTTCTGGTCGTTGTTGGAGATGTCGACGCAGTTGTCGCACAGATCGCCGACGTCGTCGCAGTCCTCGTCGCGCTGCTCGGGGTTGTAGTCCTCCGGGCAGTTGTCGCACTTCAAGGTGGCGACCATGTCGGGGTAGGTGGCGTCAGGGGGGTACTGCACCTGCCCGGAGGAGAGCCCGTCGAGGTCGGTGTCGTAGGCCGAGACGGGGAACTGGCAGCCGTAGCTCCAGTAGTCATAGTAATAATCGGCGTTGGGGTAGGGGTTTCCCTCACTGTCCAACTGGCTCAGACAGAGCGGGTCGGTGAGGTCGACCGGGCGTTCGTCGCGCACGTCGATGGTGTTGCAGTTGAGGTCCTGCTGGATGTCGTTGTAGCAGGCCTCAGCGCGGGCGACGCCGAGTTGGGCGAGGAGTCCAAGAAGGGCGATCGTCATTTGGGTCCCTCACCAGAGGCGGGCGGGGTGGTGGGCGCAGGCGCGTCTTCTTCTTCTTCTTCGAGGAAGCGGTCGACGTTGAGCTTGTCAGCGGGCGTGAGCACGCGCTCCTTTTTGGGGAGGGGCGGCGGCGGCGGCGGCAGGGTGATGGTGGCCGGCTCGCCGCTCCAGGGCAGCAGCACGCCTTCGCGCAGGGGCGGCGGGGTGTCGCCCATCTCCCACTGCTTGATGATGTCGAACTCGACGCGGCGGTTGACCGCCAGGGTGGCCTCGTCGCTGCCCTGGACCTTGCCCACCGTCTCGCCCATGGCCCGGAAGCTGATCCGGTCGGGGTGGACCCCGTAGCGGATGAGCTGCTCCCAGACCGCGCGGGCGCGTCGGATGGACAGATCGTAGTTGTAGACGTAGCTGCCCTCTTCGCTGGCGTGGCCCTCGACGACGACGTGGGCGATCTGCCAGTTGGTGTTCATGATTGTCGCCACCGACTGCACCACCGGCAGCGATTCGCCGAGGATGTTCTCGGTGTTGAACTCGAACTGAATCGGGTCGCGGATGACGATCTGCTCGCCCTTGACCTTGGCCAGCTCCTTCTCGCCCCACTCCTCGGGGGGCGGCGGCGGAGGCGGCGGCGGAGGCGGGGTGGGGCTCTCCTCGGGCACCTCGGTGATGACCACCCGGGGCGGCGGCTCGGGGGGCGGCGGCCGGTGAACATAGGTGAGGCCGACCAGCACGCGCATGCCGGTGGTGCCGTAGCCGTCGGCGAGGCCCTTTCCAACGCCGGCGTCGAAGAGCAGGTCGCGGCGCGGCCAGAGCTGCACGCCGCCGATCACCTCGGAGGAGTTCTCGGCGCCGCCGCTGCCCAGGTACTCCAGGCCGCCGCGGGTGAGCAGCTCACCGTAGAGCGCGGCCCGCTCGGGCCAGAGGCTGTACCGAAGACCCGTGGCGGTGACGAGCTCGCTGCCCAGCGTGAAGTCATTGGGGGTGAGCACATCCTGGCGGGCCATCACGCCCAGGTCTTCGAGGATGTCGAAGGGGCCGAGGCGATAGAGGGCGGTGGCCCCAGCGGCAACGCGGGGCTTCTCTTCGCCCATCCAGGCCGAGCGGCTGCCGGAGGGGGCGAAGCCGTCGACCCGCAGCGAGAGGCCGAGGCCGCGGTCTTCTTCGCGGGGCTGGAGCAGCGCCAGCTTGACGCCGGCCTGGATGTCGCCGAAGAGGGGGCCATCCTGGGACAAGTCTGGCAGCTCGGAGCCCCACTGGAGAGCCGAGGGCACCATCACGCGCACAGTGGCGATCTGACCAAGGTCCCAGGAGACGCCCAACTGCAGGGCGAGGCGGTTGCTCACCACCACGCCCAACTCCTCTTTGCGCTCGTAGAGGATGAGGGGGTCGCGCTCGTACATCAAGAAGCCGCCGTAGCGCAGGGCGCCGGGCTCATCGATGAGGGGGCTGTCGGCGCCGGGGAGGCTGCCGTGGGAGAAGGTGGGGCGCACCAGCTCGATGTCGGCGCTGGCGCCGCCGGCCTGGGCGGAGGCGAGGAGGAAGAGGACCACAGCGATCACAGAGCACCTCCAGCCGGGGCCGGGGCCGCCGG
>JBEIQK010000149.1:0-10695 GCA_040376505.1 Alphaproteobacteria bacterium
CCCTCCTTCCTGTGGATCTTCGCGCTGGCGCCTCAATTGGAGGCCCTGCGGGCCCGCCCGCGCTGGGCGGCGGCGGTGGGGGCGATCAGCGCGGTTGTGGTGGGGGTGGTGGTCGAGTTGGGCCTCCAATTCGCCAAGGCCACGCTCTACCGCCCCGATCATGCGCTCCCCATCGACCTCCTCGCCCTGGGCATCGCCATCACGACCGGGCTCGCCCTGCACCGCTGGCCAAAGCAGAGCCTGCGGGTGCTGGCCGGGGCCGCCCTGGTGGGGATCGCGGCCCACAGCCTCTAAGCACAAGGCCCCGACGAGGGAGACTCGCCGGGGCCTTGGTGGGAGAGGAGGGGGAGGCTGGACTAGAAGTCCATCCCGCCGCCCATGCCGCCCATACCACCCATGCCGCCCATTCCACCGCCGCCGCCGCCGCCGCCACCGCCGCCAGCCTTCTTCTTCTCGGGCTTCTGGGCGATGACCGCTTCGGTGGTGAGGAGGAGACCGGCCACGCTGGCGGCGTTGATCAGGGCGGAGCGCACGACCTTGGTGGGGTCGAGGATGCCCATCTCAAACATGTCGCCGTAGGTGTCCAGGGCGGCGTTGTAGCCGAAGGCGCCAGCGCCGTTCTTCACGCGGTCGACGACGATGGTGCCATCGACGCCGGCGTTGGCCGAGATGGCCTTGATCGGCTCCTGGATCGACTCGCGGATGATGCGCACGCCGAAGGCGGCGTCGCCCTCGAGCTTGATGGCGTCGAGCGCGCCGAGGCAGCGGACGAGGGCCACGCCACCACCGGGCACCACGCCCTCTTCCGAGGCGGCGCGGGTGGAGTTGAGCGCGTCCTCAACGCGGGCCTTCTTCTCCTTCATCTCCATCTCGGTGGCGGCACCGACATGGATGACGGCCACGCCGCCGACCAGCTTGGCGAGGCGCTCCTGGAGCTTCTCGCGGTCGTAGTCCGAGGTGGTCTCGGCGACCTGGGCGCGGATCTGCTTGACCCGGGCGCGGACGGAGGCGGTGCTGCCCTCGCCGTCCACCATGACCGTGTTCTCCTTGGAGACCACGACGCGGCGGGCCCGGCCAAGGTCGGCCACCGTGATGGTGTCGAGCTTGATGCCCAGGTCTTCCATGATGGCGCGGCCGCCGGTGAGGATCGCGATGTCCTCCAGCATGGCCTTGCGGCGATCGCCGAAGCCCGGAGCCTTGACGGCGCAGACGTTCATGTTGCCGCGCAGCTTGTTGACGACCAGGGTGGCGAGCGCGTCACCATCGACATCCTCGGCGAGGATGAGGAGGGGCTTGCCGCTTTCGTGCACCTTTTCGAGGACCGGGAGGAGGTCCTTCATGTTGCTGATCTTCTTCTCGTGGATGAGGATCAGCGCGTCTTCGAGGACGGCCTCCATGCGGTCGCCATCGGTGACGAAGTAGGGCGACAGCCAACCACGGTCGAACTGCATGCCCTCGACGATCTCCAGCTCGGTCTTGAGGCCCTTGGCCTCCTCGACCGTGATGACGCCGTCGCGGCCGATCTTGGCCATGGCCTGGGCAAGGATGTTGCCAACCTCGACGTCGCCGTTGGCCGAGATGGTGCCGACCTTGGCCAGCTCCGCCTCGTCCTTGGTGGGGCGGCTCTGGTTCTTCAGCTCGGCGACGACCGCGGCCACAGCCGCCTCGATGCCCAGCTTGAGGTCCATCGGGTTGGCGCCAGCGGCCACCATCTTGGCGCCGCTCTTGTAGATGGCCTCGGCCAGAACGGTGGCGGTGGTGGTGCCGTCACCCGCCACATCGTTGGTCTTGGAGGCGACCTCCTTGACCATCTGGGCGCCGATGTTCTGGAACTTGTTGTGGAGCTCGATCTCCTTGGCGACGGTGACGCCGTCCTTGGTGATCGTGGGCGAGCCGAAGCTCTTCTCGATGACCACGTTGCGGCCCTTGGGGCCCAGGGTCACCTTGACGGCGGCAGCGAGGGTGGTGACGCCGGTGAGGATCTCGGCGGCGGCGGTGTCGCGGAAGTGAATGTCCTTGGCAGCCATGGTCAGGTCTCCAGGAAGATGGTGGGGTGGTTCAGGCGCGGACGATCACGGCGAGCACATCCTCTTCGCGGAGGATGATGTGCTCGACACCGTCGATCTTGACCTCGTCCCCGGTGTACTTGCCGAAGAGGACGCGGTCACCCACGGCCACCGAGACGGGGCGCACGCCGTCCTTGGTGACACGGCCGTTGCCCACGGCCACGACCTCTGCCTCGGAGGGCTTCTCCTTGGCGGCGTCGGGGATGATGAGGCCCGAGGCGGTCTTGTTCTCGGCATCAATGCGCTTGACCACAATGCGATCGTACAGAGGACGGAACTTCATTGCGCTCTCCGTTGTAGGTTCTGGGTCTTCGACACCGGCGCCCTGCGGCGACCGGGCCGTTGATTGAGGGGCGGACGCCCCAAACGAGGAAGGCCCGAGGGCTGACCCCTGGCCCTGCACCCCGAGTGCGGGGCGTCGAGCGAGGAGGTCTCCAGGGACTTCCCTGACGGCCGGTGAGTTAGGCACGGCCCCGGGGAGCGTCAACGACCCCCCGGCAAAAAAAGCTCCCGCACAGGACCCGCGCGCATGAACCGCCCCCCCGCCCGACCGCCTGTCGAGCTGCCTGCCGCCCCGCGTCCCGCGCTCTGCGACGAGGCGCCCGGCCGCTACGCCTGGACCGAAGAGGTGCTGGGCGAGGGCAGCATCGGCCGGGTGCGCCTCGCGGTCGACGGCTTCCTACAGCGCGAGGTGGCCATCAAGGAGCTGGTCTCGCCGGGCCAGGGCCGCACCGCCGACGACCGCCTCGCGCGCTTCTTTCGCGAGGCCCGCATCGCCGCCCGCTTGGAGCACCCCGGCGTGCTGCCGATCTACGAGCTGGGCCAACGCCCCGACGGCAGCGCCTACTACGCCATGAAGCGGGTGCGCGGCCGCACGCTGGGCGCCGCGATGGGCGAGGCGGCCTCGATGCAAGCCCGCCTGCGCCTCGTGCCCAATGTCATCGCCCTGTGCCAGACCCTCGCCTACGCCCACAGCGCGGGGGTCATCCACCGCGACATCAAGCCGGCCAACGTGATGGTGGGCGCCTTTGGCGAGACGCTGGTGATCGACTGGGGGCTGGCCCGGGCCTCCTGGGTCAACGACCCCGGCGCCAGCGAGGCCGAGCCGGCGACCCGCTCCCTGCCCGGCCAGGCGATCGGCACCCCCTCCTACATGAGCCCCGAGCAGGCCCGCGGCGCCGTCCACCTCGTCGGACCCCGCTCTGATGTCTGGAGCCTCGGGGCAGTGCTCTACGAGCTGCTCACCGGTCGGCCGCCCTATGTGGGCGAAAACGCGATGCAGGTTCTGAGGAAGGTGGGCAAAGAGCCGCCGCCACCGGTGATGATGGGTGCCCCCCAGGCCCCGCCCGGCCTCGCCGCCATCGCCGAGAAGGCGCTCCAGCTCGATCCCGAAGCGCGCTACTCCTCGGCTGCGGCGATGGCCGAAGACCTGAGCGCCTGGCTGGCCGGACAGCCGATCTCGCTCACCCCGCGCCAGCCCACCTTTGTTGAGCTGATGGCCGCCAAGCCGCTGCTCGCCTTTTCCGTGGGCGTGGGCATCGGCCTGCTGGCGCTGGGCACCGCCGTGGTGGGCTTTCTCGCCGGCAAGCTCAGCGGCTGAGGCCGCCGAGCGGAGGCGGCCAGCCAGGGGTCGCCATCTGGGCGAGGAGGGCGTCGAGATCGAGGCCCTGGCAGACCGGGCCGGCCTGTCGCGCCACCGCCACCCGCGCCTGGGCCCGCCCCAGGAGGCGAAGGGCGGCCTCGGGGGCGCCCATGTGGCCCTTGAGCAGGCTCGCCGCCCACTGGATCATCGCCTGCACCAGCTCCTTCTCGGCGCTGCCTGCCCGGAGCGCGAGCCAGAGCGGCTCCCAGACCTCATGGCTCTCCCAAACGTAGCGGTGATCGAAGAGATCGAGGCCATGGAGCCAGCAGGTCTCACCGCTCGGATGCTGCCCGGCGAGGTGCTGGTGGCCGCCTTCGGCCCGGTAGGGATGCGGCTGGAAGCCCGGGATGTAGCGGTAGGCCGGCATCGGCAGGCCGGGGAGCCGCCGCGGCGGTGCGGGATGGGGCGGCGCGATCTCGTCCATGGGCTACTCCTCGGCGACCCCCTGCTGGAGCCCCCCATGATCCTGCTCCTCCTCGCCTGCGTCGGCAAGCCCGTCGCCACCACTGAGCCCGCCGCCTGCCCCGACAGCCCCAATTGTGTGAGCACACTCGCCGATCCGGCCGATGAACAGCACTTTATCGAGGCTATCCCCTATGAGGGTGATGAGGCCACGGCCCGCGCGCGGGCGCGTGAGGCCCTGCTGGCGATGCCCCGGATGACCGTCATCGAAGACAGACCCGGCTACCTCTATGTGACCCAGACCAGCGCGCTCTGGCGCTTCGTCGACGACCTTGAGCTGTGGTTCGCCGACGGCCGCATCGCCCTGCGCAGCGCGAGCCGCGTGGGCCACGGCGACATGGGGGTCAACCGCGCCCGGGTCGAGGCCCTGCGGACGGCCCTGCAATAGAAGGCGCTACCAGGGGGCGGTGGCATCCTGGGGCGGCAACAAGGCCCACAGGCTGAGCCTCCCCGGTGAGGGTTCCCCGTGGAGCCAGGCCACGCTGGCCCGCTCGAAGGTCCAGGGAAACCGCGGCGGGAGCTGGCCAAAGAGGGCCACGCCCAGCGCCATCGGCAGGTAGGGGTCATGGCCCACCAGCGCCACCCGCTCGCCGCGCAGCAGGCTCCACAGTTCGCCGTCGGGGGGCCGGGCGAGGGCGCCGCTGACCTCGGGCCCACGAGAACAGAGCGGGGCCAATTGTTCGGCTGTCTCCATGGCGCGGCGCAGCGGACTGCTGATCAGCCGATCAAAGCGCACGCCTCGACTGTGCAGGTCTTGGGCCACGCCCTTGAGCTGGAGGCGCCCCTCGGCGGTCAGGGGGCGGGCGCCATCGCCCTGACCCGGCTGGGCGTCGGCGGCAATTCCGTGGCGAATGAGGAAGAGCTCCATGGCTGGGAAGCCTCCGTCCGCTGGGCTAACCAATCCGCTCCCCGCCGCGCACCGCCGCCCCTTGCCCTGAGGCCTCCGACATGCCCGATCGCGCCATCGCCGCACGCAACCCCCGCATGCCTCAGGTCGATGTGGAGACCCTCAGCGGCGAGGAGACGATGGAGGTGCCGATCGTCAAAGAGGGCCAGGTGCGCGAGCCGCTCAACGATCCGCGCTACTTCATCAACCGAGAGCTGTCGCTCCTGGAATTCCACCGGCGGGTGCTGGCCCAGGCCCGTGACCCCCGCGCCCCGCTGCTCGAGCGCCTGCGTTTCCTCACCATCGTCAGCGCCATCCTGGACGAGTTCTTCGAGATCCGCGTGGCCAGCCTCCAGCAGGACGTCGAGCTCGGGCTCAATGCCCGCGGCCCCGACGAGGCCGACCCCGCCGAAGTGCTGCGCAAGATCGGCAAGACCGCCCACGCCCTCATCTCCGAGCAGTACCGGATGCTCAACCAGGAGCTGCTGCCCGCGCTGGACGAGGAGGACATCCGGCTGCTCAAGCGCAGCACCTGGAACGCCCGGCTGCGCACCTGGGTCGAGGAGTACTTCGTCGACGAGGTGCTGCCCGTGCTCACGCCAATGGGCCTCGACCCGGCGCACCCCTTCCCCAATGTGCAAAACAAAGGCCTCGCCTTCGTCGTGAACCTGGAGGGCGACGACGCCTTTGAGCGAGACAGCGGCATCGCCATCGTCCCCGTGCCCCGCTCCCTGCCGCGGCTGATCCCCCCTGCCCCGCGAAATGTCCAAGGGCGCCCACGAATTCGTGATGCTCTCCTCGGTCATCCACGCCAACATCGGCAAGCTCTTTCCGGGCATGAAGGTCACCGGGTGCCACCAGTTTCGGCTCACCCGCAACTCCAACCTCTGGGTCGAGGAGGAGGAGGCCGACGATCTGCTCCGCGCCTTGAAGAGCGAGCTGCCGCGCCGCCGCTTTGGAGCCGCCGTGCGCCTGGAGGTGAGCGACGAGTGCACCCACCGGATGGCCGACTTCCTGCTCAACCAGTTCGGCCTCGATCCGGTCGACCTCTTCCGCGTGCACGGCCCCGTCAACCTGCACCGCCTGGCCGCGCTGTACGACCTGGTCGATCGGCCCGACCTCAAGTTCCGGCCCTTCATGGCCGGCCTCGCCGGCAACCTGGGGCCCAAGTCCGACATCTTCGCCACCCTCACTGCCGGCGATGTGCTGCTGCACCACCCGTACCAGAGCTTTCAGCCCGTGCTTCACCTGCTGCGGCAGGCCGCCACCGACCCCACGGTGCTCGCCATCAAGATGACGCTCTACCGCACCGGCGCAGACTCTCCGGTGGTCGAGGCCCTCCTCGACGCCGCCCGCAACGGCAAGGAGATCACCGCGGTGGTCGAGCTGCGGGCCCGCTTCGACGAAGACGCCAACATCAAGCTCGCCACCCGCTTCCAAGAGGTCGGCGTCAACGTGGCCTACGGCATCGTCGGCTACAAGGCCCACGCCAAGCTGCTGATGATCGTGCGCCGCGAGGTCGCCGGGCTGCGCCGCTATGTTCACATGGGCACCGGCAACTACCACGCCGGCACCTCGCGGGCCTACACCGACTGGAGCCTGCTCACCGCCAACGAGGCCATCGGCGACGATGTCCACCGCATCTTCAACCAGCTCACCGGGCTCGGCGGCGAGCACCCCTTGAGCCACCTGCTGATGGCCCCCTTCTCGCTGCACAAAGAGCTGCTCCGCCTCATCGACGCCGAGGCCGACGTCGCCCGACGGGGAGACAAGGCCCGCATCATCGCCAAGATGAACGCCCTGACCGAGCCCTTGATCATCCGCGCCCTGTACGCCGCCAGCCAGGCCGGCGTCTCGATCGACCTCATCGTGCGCGGCGCCTGCCGGCTGCGCCCGGGGATGCCCGGAATCAGCCACAACATCCGCGTTCGCAGCGTGGTGGGGCGCTTCTTGGAGCATGACCGGGTCTACTACTTCCTGGCCGGCGGCCGCGAGGTGGTGCTCTGCGGCAGCGCCGACTGGATGGCGCGCAACCTCATTCGTCGCATCGAGGTGGCCTTCCCCATCCTCGATCCCGCCCTCAAGCAGCGGGTCATCGACGAGTCGCTCCACACCTACCTGGGCAGCGACGAGGCCACCTGGGAGCTCGACGCCGACGGCTCCTACGCCCTCGCCACTGTCCGCCCCGAGGCCGCCCGGGTCGCCCAGGCCACCTTGATGGAGCGCCACGCCCGGCCCGCCGCCGGCTGAACATCTTGCCTCCGCCCGCACCCTCGGGTAGGAGCCCCCCTTCCGCGCACCTCGCCCAATCCAGCCGCGACGTGCCGCTTTTTCCTCCGAGACGCAGCCGTCGTTCGCGACGGTGTAGGAGCAGCAGATGTCGGATTACAACGCCCAGTGGGATGACAACGTCGGCAGCGAGTCCACCGTCGGCGGCAAGCGCGTGTCGTTCTTCGTCGACAAGGAGTGCATCCTCTGCTCGGTGTGCTCCACCGCGGCGCCCAACAACTTCCGCATGAGCGACGACGAAGACCACGACATCTGCTACAAGCAGCCCGAGAACGCCGAAGAGCTCAAGGAGTGCTACGAGGCCCGCGACAACTGTCCCGTCGAGGCCATCGGTGACGACGGCTTCAAGGGCACCAAGCCGGCCCGGAAGAAGAAGTAGGCCACCACGCTGGGCGCGGCGATGACGAGAGCCGACCGCGCCCTGCTGCTGGGCAGCCTCTACCTCGCCCAGGGCCTGCCCTACGGCTTCTACACCCAGGCCCTGCCGCTGCTCCTGCGTGAGCAGGGCGTGCGGGTGGCGTACATCACCGCCATCACCGCGGGGTTGGCCCTGCCCTGGGCCTTCAAGTTCCTGTGGGCCCCCTGGCTCGACCGCAGCCCCTGGACCCGCTTTGGACGGCGCCGCACCTGGATCCTGGCCATGCAGGCCGTCTCGGCGCTGCTGCTCGTCGGGCTCGCTGCGGTCGACCTCGCCCAAGCGCCCACCCTCGTGATGCTCGGCATCCTCGCGGTCAACCTCGCCGCCGCCACCCAGGACATCGCCACCGACGGCCTCGCCGTGACCCTGGTGCCCCCCGCCGAGCGTGGGCTCATGAACGGTCTGCAGGTGGCCGGCTACCGTGTTGGCATGGTGCTGGCGGGCGGCGCCCTGCTGATGGTCTACGGCACCCTCGGCTGGACCGGCTCCCTGCTGGCGCTGGCGGGCCTCACCGTGCTGGCCAGCCTGCCCATTCTGCGCGCCACCGAGCCCCCCAGCCCGCCGCCCGCCGCCACCCGCTCGCCGCTGCAGGCGCTGGGCGCCTATGTGCAGCAGCCCGGCGCCCTGGCCTGGCTCGGCCTGCTCGCCGTCTTCAAGTTTGGCGAGGCCTTTGGCGTCTCGGTGCTCCGCCTCGTGCTGCAGGAGGGCGGCCGCAGCATCGAGGAGATCGGCTGGCTGCTGGGAACCGGCGGCTTTTCGGCCGGCCTCGTGGGCGCCCTCCTCGGCGGCGCCCTGGTGAACCCGCTGGGCCGACACCGGGCGGTCCTGGTCACCGGCGGGCTCCAGGCCCTCGCCGTCGCCGCCTATGCGATGGTGCCCTACCTCAGCGACAATGGCGTGCTCGCGCTCATCCTCACCGAGCACCTCGCCAGCGGCATGGCCAGCGCCGCCCTCTTCACCCGCATGATGGACGCCTGCCGCCCCGGCGAGGAGGGCAGCGACTACACGCTCCAGGTCAGCGTGGTTGTCATGGCCACCGGCAGTGCTGCGGCGATCAGCGGCCTCGGCCTGGAGGGGCTCGGCCCCAGCCCCCACTTCCTCCTCGCCGGCGCCCTCTCCGCCCTGGCCCTGCTGCCTGCCCTTCGGGCCCGGCCGCCGGGGGGCTGACTGGCCATCCATTCACCCGGCGATTACGACAGCTTCCATTTCTCCGACAGCTCCAGGGCGATCAACCGCCTCGGCGCACGTTGATCCCCGGCCGCGGCATTGCACCCCGGCACAGCAAAGGCAGAGCGTATGAAAGATCCGATTGAAGCGCAGTCCGACGAGGCCGCCGCCCCCAGCGAGAACCCCGCGCCCCCGGACGCCGCCCCCACCGAGGCCAGCGCCCCCGCCGCCGAGGCCCCTGTTGAGACCGCCGCGGGCGACGACCTGCCCATCGGCGAGCGCACCATCGTGGTGCGCAGCGACTACCAGTCCAACCGCCCCTTCTCCGACTTCCCGCTGTCGCCCGAGGTGCTCCAGGCCATCGCCGACAAGGGCTACATCAACGCCACCGCCGTCCAGGCCGCCACGATGGAGCCGGCCCTGGCCGGCAAAGACCTCGTGGTGCGCAGCAAGACCGGCACCGGCAAGACCGCGGCCTTCAGCATCCCGATGGTGGAGAAGATCCCCAGCGGCGAGCGCACCACCCGCGCCATCGTGCTCACCCCCACCCGCGAGCTCGCCCGCCAGGTCGGTGACGAGATCGAGGCCCTGGTCAAGCACAAAGACCTGCGCGTGGCCGTGATCTACGGCGGCGTGCCCTTTCCCGCCCAAGAAGAGGCCCTGCGCGCCGGCTCGGCCATCGTGGTGGGCACCCCCGGCCGCATCCTCGACCACCTGCGCCGCGGCACCCTGCGCCTCAAAGAGGTCACCTTCGCCACCCTCGACGAGGCCGACGAGATGCTCTCGATGGGCTTCTACGAGGATGTCACCAAGATCCTCGACCAGACGCCCGAGAGCCGGCAGTGCCTCTTCTTCTCGGCCACCGTCGATGACCGGGTGCGCAACCTGATCCGTCGCTACGCCAAGAACCCCGAGGACATCCGCCTGTCCACCGACACCGACAAGGTCGATGGCATCACGCACATCCTCTACGAGACCACGCCGGACTTCCACAAGGCCCGCGCGCTGCTGGCGCTGATCGACATCGAGAACCCCAAGAGCGCCATCGTCTTCTGCAACACCCGCGAAGACACCGCCACCGTCGCCACCTTCCTGGCCCGCCAGGGGCTCGACGCCGAGCTGCTCAGCGGTGAGCTGTCCCAGAACAAGCGCGAGGCCGTCATGGCCACCGTGAAGTCGGGCGCCACCCAGTTCCTCGTCGCCACCGACGTCGCCGCCCGCGGCATCGACATCAGCGACCTGTCGCACGTCATCAATTACTCGCTGCCCGAAGACCCGGCGACCTACCTGCACCGCACCGGCCGCACCGGCCGCATCGGCAAGAAGGGCATCGCCATCTCGCTCGCCAGCGGCAGCGAGCTGAACTCGCGCAACACGCTCGAGCGCCAGTACCAGATCGCCTTTGAGGTCCGCCCCCTGCCCAGCGTCGAGGAGGCCGCCAAGGCCCGCGTCGAGCGCATGAGCAAGGTGATCCAGGCGGCGATGGGCACCATGGCCTTCGAGGGCTACATCCCGCTGGTGCGCGCCATGCGCGAGCGCCCCGACGGCGACTTCCTCCTCGCCGCCTCGCTGCGCGCCTTCTTCCTCTGGGACCGCACCCGCCGCGTCGCCGAGGAGGGCTCCCCCGACAGCGTGGGCGCCCTGCACGAAGCCCGCGAGCAGATGTCCAACGAGGGCCGCGACGAGCGCCGCGACGACCGGGGCCGCGATGACCGCCGCGGCCGCGACGACCGGGGCCGCGACGACCGCCCCCGCCGCGACGACC
>JBEIQK010001053.1:0-1880 GCA_040376505.1 Alphaproteobacteria bacterium
ACTTCAATTTGTCCGTAGAGTTGACTCTTGGTCGACTCTTGGGTGAAAGCGGTGGTGGATGGCATCGGAGGCTTCCAAACCCGATTTGCTCGCTTTACTGGGCTTGTCGTCATCCATGGATCCATTTCACCGCCCGGGCCGCCGACACCCCGACTGGCGGCTGGTTGACGCCCAACAAGGCCCTCGCCGCCTGGGTGGAACTGGTTGCCCCCGCCGATTCCCGCCCGGAACGGGTGGCCTGGGAGCGCGCCAAGCTGCGGGCCCAACTCTCCCGGGCCGGGGTCGCGGGCTTGGACGCCCTCTATGAGGTGCGCCGGGAGGGCGACACGGTGCGGACGCGGGTGCGTAGCTTTGCCTGAACAATAGGGGATTGGGCGCCTGTCTCCGTGGGCCTGGCTTGGGGGCCTTGTTGGTCGGCGGGAGTCAGCGTTAGGGCGGCGGGGTCTCTGTCGTAAGGTCTGCTCCCAATGCCGCCGCGCCCGCCCCTGCCGCGCCCCTATCGCATCGCCTTTGGCGTGGGGGTGGCCACCCTGTTCTTCGGCGGCGCGGTGTACCTCGTGCGCGACCCCTTGCAGATCGTCCTCGACCCGGCCTTCAGTGAGGTCACCGCCGATGACCTGATCGCCGGTGTGCCGATCACCCACCCCCGCATCCGTATCACCGGCGCCTGCATCGACGGGGACAGCCAGGTGGTCTCCCGCTGGACGACCCAAAGCAAGCAAGGAAAACGGTCGAATCATTACCAGACGGCGGCGCTCCTGCGGCGGGCCTCCGACGGGGCGCCGACCGGCTGGCTGGTGAGCGGGCTCGTCACCACGGCGAAGGGCTGTGCGGCGAAGACCTTGGAGGCGCGGCGGGTGGAGTTCGACGACCGGACCTGGGCCCTGGCGCAGGAGGCGGGCCTCTCGCCGGTCGCCGGCCAGCTCCTGGGGCCGGGCGTCTTGCCCGTGGGATCGGCGCTGGTGCGGGTGCTGCTGGCCCTGTGGATGGGCGGGAGCGCGGCGGCCTTTCACCTCCTCCTCGGCTTTGACCACCCCAACGCCTCGCGCGCGGCGCGACGCGCCTCCCGCATCGCCCTCGCCTCCCTGGCCCTCTCGGCGGTGGGTCTTGTGTTGTTCTTCCTGGGCACGTCCTGCGGTGACTAAGCCCCGCGCGCTTCCTTCGCGCAGGTGAAGCGCCCCGTGGCGCAGAGCTCAGGCGCCCCGCCGTGAGGTTGGCGAAGCTCGGCGTGCGGGGCGCTGAGGCTGTTCGCAGCACAGAGCGGGCGATGGCGCTTTCGACGTGGTGGAGGCGCAGCTCGACGGCCTGGGCGAGCATGAGGACGAGGCGGTCGGCGAGGGCGGGGTTGGCCTTGAGGAAGGCGTGAAGGTCGAGGCCGCCGTCGAAGCGCTCAAAGGCGAGGACGGGCTGGCCCTGGTGTTCGTGGGTGCCGAGGAGGCGCAGGATGGGGGCGCCGGCCTGGATGCGGGTGAGGAGGGCGGCTTCGCGCTCGGCGGCGCGGCGGAGGCTGGCCTTGCGCTCTTCTTCGTGGAGGTGGGCGAGGGTGTAGATGCGGAGGCGGGCGCGGGAGGCGGGGTTGGCCTGGGCGACGCCCTCGAGCTCTTGCCCGTGGGTGGTGGTGTGGATGGGCAGGCCCAGGCGGTAGCCGCCGACGAGGTTGGCGTGGGGCTGGGGCCGAAACTGGATGCGGTGCAGCAGCGCGGGCAGCCGGCCGAGGGACTGGGGCGCGGGCGGCGGGCCGGCGCGGCGGGGCCGGAGGGCGGCGGGCAGCGTGGGGAGCTCGCGGGCGGCGGGTGGGTGGCCTTCGCGGGCGCAGAGGGCGGGGTGGAGGGGCCGCGGGAGCAGTTCGACCGGTCGACGGTGGAGGGCGGCGAGCTCGA
>JBEIQK010000862.1:0-2656 GCA_040376505.1 Alphaproteobacteria bacterium
CCGACGCCGATCCCACCGCGGGGCCCTATCCGCTGGTCGCCTTCATGCACGGTCACCTTGGCCAGGCCTGGATGTACCAATCCCTCTGCGATGCCATCGCCAGCATGGGCTTTGTCGTCGTGAACCTCGACACCGAGACCGGGCCCTGGCTCGACCCCGAGGTCCTGGCCCAGGATGCACAGACCGCCTTGGAGTGGGTCGATGCCCGCAGCGCCGAGCCCGACCACTGGCTGGCCGGGATGGCCTCCGATGCGCCCTGGTCGGCGATGGGGCACTCGATGGGCGGCATCGCCATGGCGCACCTGATCGACCAGGAGCCCCGGATCAACCTCGCCGTCGGCTTTGCGCCCTACCGCGACGAGGCCTATGTCTGGGACGCCTACACCACCTTTCACGGCGCCGCCCTGATGATCGGCGGCAGCGAAGACGAGGCCTCGACACCCGAGATCGTGTCGGGCTGGCTGCGCGACGTCGACGCGCCCACCCGCGGCCTCTACATCTCTGTTCACGGCGCCGGGCACCAGGCCGTCACCGACATCGAGCTGGAGGCGGCCGAGCTCACCGACGCCGAGCAGCTCGCCGCCAGCATCGAGCTGGCCTCCAATTTCGTAAACGCCGAACACAATGGGGAAGAACAAGCCTACGACCGCTTGATCTGCACCCCTACCTTTACTTTCGACACGATCCAGTCGCGGGGCACCCTCCCCGCGACCGCCGCCGTGGCCGTGGACCCTGCCCACCTGCGGCTCTCCGTCGTCGGGGCCGTGGGCGACACGGTCATTCTGTACGGGAGCGCCGGGCCCGGCACCCACGACACGCCCGATGGCCCGCTGGGCCTCCACGCGGCGGTGGAGCTCGCCCGCCTCGACCTCCCCGAAGGCGCCGCTTGCGTTGAGATCGCGCTGCCCGCCGAGCTCGAAGCGCGGGCTTGGATTCAGGCGCAGCACATCCAACCGACGGGCGCGGTGAACGGTCGCGTGATCGATGTCTTTGAGACGGGCGCGACAGCGCCGGAGCCCGACGAGGACACCGGCACCAACGCAGACACCGGCCCCACCGAAGATGACGACAGCGCGGCCCCCGCCGAGCCCCAGGACACCAGCGACCCAGACGCTTCCGCCCCGCTCGCCGCCGACCCCCAAGGCGAGGCGTCGGCCAAGGGCGGCGTCGGCTGCGGGTGCAGCGCGGCCCCGAGCCCCCTCTCCCCCCTCTCGGCCCTTCTGGCCCTGGCCCTTTTGCTCCGGAGGCGCCCATGATCCTCCTCTTCCTGGCCTGCACAAACCCTGACCCCAACGAAAAGGCCACCGTCGACTCGGGCGCGCCAAGCACCCCAGACACGTCGCCCACCGACTCTGGCCCGGCCGATACGGCCACCGACGGCCCCTGCGAGACCGACCCTGCCCAGCCGGGCGAAGACATCACCCTCTCGATGGAGTGGGAAGGTCGGCCCCGCACCTGGAATGTTCATTTGCCCATCGGCTACGACTGCACACCCACCCCCGTTGTCATCGGACTTCACTACTACACGGGCACCGCCGAGAACTTCGAGCATGAGGTCGCGCAGATTCACGACTGGCTGGATGAACACAAGGTCATCGGCATCTTCCCCAATGCCATGGCCCGCGGCGAGGGCCCCGACGACAACTGGATCACCGCCTTTAACGATGTAAGCTCTCACAACGACGACGGCCCCGACGGGGCCACCTGCACCTCCTGGGCCGTCGATTACGGCGTCTTCGCCGATTGTCCAGCCAGCGAGGCTGAGCGTGCGTGCTTCTGGGGCACCAGCTGCGCCGATGATGTGGGCCTGGTTCGGGCGATCATCGAGCAGACCTCCGCCACCTGGACGGTTGATCCCAATCGGATCCACCTCACCGGCTTCTCGCAGGGCGCCATCGCCACCCAAACCTGGGCCTACGAATTGCAAGACATCCTCGCTTCGGTGGCGCCCCTGCATGGCTTCGCCGCCAATGGACACACCACTGCGCCCACCGGCGATGTCTCTCTGATGCAGGTCTGGGGCACCTACGACTATTTTATCAATGGCTGGGACACGCCATCCGCCGATGGGCTGATCTACGATGGCGCCGAAGAGACCGCGGAGGTCTGGGCCGAGGCGCAGGGCTGCTCACCCATTGGCGACACGCCCTACCCCACGGTCGCCGATGACAAGTGGGGCTGGCGCTGCACCGAACACGCCGGATGCGCGACAGGCACCGCGGTGGTTCAATGCCAGTGGGACTGGACCCACGACTGGGGGCGCGACGGCGCCGACAATTTCATGTGGGATGCCGTCTGGGAATTCTTCGCCTCGCACCCGCGCCCCTGACCGGGAGCGGGGATCACCGGATCATCCTCCCTCGACTCCCGCCCGCATCCCGCCCCGGCGCAGGCACCCGCCCAACTTCCCGCAGGCCCTCTTCGCCCCGAAGGCCGTCGCCTGCGCGGCCGACCCTCCCAGGCCCGAGGTCGCCCGGCTGGTCAATCCGACACAAATCAAAGGGGCGCGGATGCCAACGGGTCCAGGTCTCCCCCGGGCCCCTGCCTGGGGGTGCGGTGTCTCGCCGGCCGGCCACAGCCCGGCGGTACGTCGCGCATCCCCGGCGCCATAGCCCGGATCGGTCGGCCTCGTTAGCAGCCCGCGCGTGGAGCTCCG
>JBEIQK010000942.1:0-2338 GCA_040376505.1 Alphaproteobacteria bacterium
CTCCTCAGCAGCAGCCCCCGCCGTCGTAAAACCAGGTGGTTGGAGTCAAAAACACATCGTCGCGGTCCTGGGCGGCCAGGCCCCCGTCGGTCTTGTCGCAGTCACACAGGGCGGTCTTTGACACCGGGGCTGGCCCAGCGCCAGATGCGCAGCTCAGCGCGGTTGATTCAGAGCCTCCGGTCGCGGCGGCGCAGCCCCAACAAGAGCCCTAAACAGGCGAGCAAGGCCGCGCTCTGAGGCCTCCGCCCAGGCACAGAGACGCAGCCAACATGCACCGGGTGGCGGTTCAGACCCGCCGCGTCGCCCGCCGCCGCTTCAGCCTCGTCGGCGACCGGCGTCGCAGGCTCGGCTGGCGCCGCCGCCGTGTCTCCTGCCTCCGGCGCCGCGCCTGTGTCTCCAACCTCCTCCTCCCCAGGCGGGCGAGAGGAATAAACGAACGCTGCGAAGTCGCCTTCGCCGCCGATCGCCACGTCGAGGTGTCCGTCACCGTCGACATCGCCGGAGGGACCGATCATCGCAGCGCCAGCACGCCACTCCCCGGAGGCCACTGTCCAGGTTGGCGTGCTGGAGGGGCCGCTCGCCTGGCCCCGATAGACCCAGACCACCCCCTCAAAAGAGACGGACTCCGAGGCCCAGGTTGATCCGATGGCAAACTCGTCGTATCCATCCTGGTCGAGGTCTCCGATCCCACCGGGCGCATAGAGCCCAAGCCGGAGGTCGGAGGCGCCTCCTTCCACCCACAGGTCGATGGTGTCGTCCGGACCGCCCGCTTCGCCCTCATACAGCGCCACGGCTCCCCGCCAAAGCGGCACCCCCGGGAGAAACGGTACACCCACGAGGATCTCATCGTCTCCATCGCCGTTCACATCGCCCGCCGACGCCACCGTGTGGCCAAACTCTGCATCGGGCTCCGTACCCAACATCCACCACGATTCGATCGGCGCCGGATCCGTGCCGCCGCCGCGCCACACAAAGATGGCGCCAACGGTGCCGGTCGCGGTTGCGTGACCCGGCGCGCTGCCGATCACCTCGTCGCAGCCATCGCCATCCACGTCGGCCGCGGCCACGTCGTAGCCGACGGCGCAGGTCGCGAAGCTCGGCTGGGCGGTCCAGGCGGGCGCGGTCGGCAGCACCCCCGCTCGCCCGAGCCAGACCAGCACCCCACCGCCGACGCCCAGGTTAGGGACCCCGGCGAGGATGTCCGAGAGCCCATCGCAGTTGACGTCGCCCACCGCGAGCGAACTGCCAAACCAGGTCGTGTCGTAGTCGTACTCTACCGTCCAGTCTGGGGAGGAGGCCGGCCCAGCCGGACCACCGTAAAAGACAGACAGAAAGCCTTTGCTCCCCCTCGTGTCGATGTCACCCAGGCCAACCGCCACGATGTCAGCGTAGCCATCCCCGTTGAGGTCTGGCGCAATGGCCATCTCGTGGCCAAACCAGGACCTGGCACGCCCCGACTCGTAGGTCCAGTCCGCTGTGGTGGACACCCCAGTGTCCGATCCAGTGTACAGGGACAACGCCCCCTCCTCCGCTTCGCCGTTCGACCAGAACCGATCGGAGATCAGGAGGTCGTCGTAGCCATCTCCGTTGACGTCGCCGCCCATGTCGACCTTGTGTTCGTACGTTTCGGAGGGATTGGAGAGGATGGTGGCAGGCGCGTCAAAGACGGTCGCCCCAGCGGTCGCAGAGAGGACGTGCCCGAACCAGAAGAGAGCGTTCATGTTGGCCTCCTGCTTCAAGGCTAAGCAAGATCCGTGCCAGGTCTGGTGGCGGGCACCCGAAGGTCACCAAAGCAGCCAACCGCAGGGGATGTGAAGGGTCCTTACGACCCCTGCGCCGCCCTGCCCCTCTGGACCCAGGTGCAGGGATTACCGGTCTGGTGCCGGGTATACCGATCAAAGGCCTTTCCCGGGTGGGTCGCGCCTCGCAGTCCTTGGCCCAGCCCGCACACGGAGCCTGGTGTCTGGTTCTCGCGGGCGGCCTGCCGCATCTCGGCGACTGGATCGACGCCGAGGCGGCGGGAGAACCAGGCGAATTGGAGCAGCGCCAGGCCGCCGCCCCCGATGTAGGTGCTGCGCGGGCCGCGACTGAGATCGCGGGGGTGAACGGTGGAGCCGCAGCCATCGTTCATGGCGTCCACGCGCGGGGGCACGACGAGGTCGGGCATGGCGGTGGTGCAGCAGAGACCGACGTTGGGGGTGAGGGCGGCGCCCTTGTAGAACGGCTGGGTGTAGGAGAGGAAGGCGGGGGCCGATTCCACGGGGGCCCCAGACGACGCGAGGGGGGTCGCGCAGGGTGGCGGTCAGGGCGCCCACCCGCGCCGGAGACGCGGATGGCC
>JBEIQK010000282.1:0-7496 GCA_040376505.1 Alphaproteobacteria bacterium
ACCTCCTGCCGGTCTCCGTACACCATCACCATACCCATGAAGACCTGCTTCATCTCGGTGACGTTGGCGCTCTGGTAGCGGTACTGAATCGGCTGGATGCCAAAGCCGGCCGCCTCGTCGGAGAGCTCCTTCACGTTGGTGGGATCGACCAGCTCGATGCTCATCAGGCCCTTGCTGTAGGCCCGGAGGTCTTCGAGCTTGTCCACCACGGTCTGTTCATGGTTGTTGTAGGGCGCCTGCAGCCCGCGGGTGAAGTAGACCTTGACCACAAGCGGCTTGTCGAGCTGGTACACCAGCGCTCGGGTCGCCAGCTCCAGGCTGTAGATCCGTTGACCGGTCAGATCGACCCGAAAGAAGGAGCCGGCGGCCCACAGGTTGGCCAGCACCACGATGATCAGCACCAGCACGAGCTGGACGTGGCTGTTGTAGAAGAGGTTGCGCCGCTTGTCCATCAGGCCAGCCTCCGCCGCTCGAGCGCGAAGACGGCCACATGCAAGGAGAGCGCCACCACCGAGCCGTAGTAGATGACGTCGCGTGAGTCGATGACCCCGCGGGCCAGGTTGTTGAAGTGGTACTCAAAGCTCATGTACTGCACCACCGGCAGCAGGGCGTCGGGCACCTGGTGCAGGGCGTAGCCCACGGCGAAGGGGATCACGCAGCCCACCAGCGACATCAGGAAGGCGACCACCTGGTTGCTCGTCAGCGCCGAGGCCGCCGTGCCGATCGCCGCGAAGGCCGCCCCCAGCAGGAAGAGCCCCACATAGCCGCCGATCACCGGCCCCAGATCGATGGCCCCCAACTGACCCATGGTGATCGGGTAGGTCACCGTGAAGGCCAGGGCCACCGTCATCAGGGTCAAGGCCGCCAGGAACTTGCCCAGCACCATCTCGGCCTCGGAGACCGGCAGGGTCACCAGCAGCTCCAGCGAGCCCGAGCGCTTCTCTTCGGCGAAGAGGCGCATGGTCACCGCCGGGATCAGCAGCAGGTAGAAGACCGCGCACCAGAAGAAGACGGTGCGCACCGACGCGATGCCGTCGGCCAGGATGTCTTGGAAGTAGAGCGAGAAGCCGCCGACGAGCCCTAAGAAGGCTGGCACCACGATGTAGGCCAACGGGCTGTCGAAGTAGC
Organism: Alphaproteobacteria bacterium; assembly: GCA_040376505.1. Taxonomy (GTDB): domain Bacteria; phylum Myxococcota_A; class UBA796; order UBA796; family UBA2385; genus JBEIQK01. Next base: position 1,129 of record JBEIQK010000282.1, read on the forward strand.
TGCCCAGCTCGCGCTGGAAGATGGCGAAGATGTTTCGCATGGCGGAGTTACCCTAGCCAGTGTGCCCCCCCGCTTCAAGCCGCCCGGCTGACCCTCAACGGGCCACAGCCGCCTGCTCCGGGACGATGGGCCCGGCGTCATAGCGCGCCCGGGCCCGTGCGCCCTCCCAATCCAGCGGTGCGCTGGTACGCGGGCGCAAGGTCAGCTTCGCCGTCTCGAAGAAGCCCTCGATCGTGCGGAACATCATGCTGGTGTCGATCCAGCAGGCCCGCATGCAGCCCTCGCAGCTCGCCGCCTCCATCTTGCGCTTGTCTTCGTACTCGGCCGAGCCGAAGTAGCTCTCAAAGTTGGGGTCGAGGAAGGAGAGGTGCTGCTGCACGGTGCGGTGGCAGACGGTGAACTGCCCATTGGGGGCCACCGAGAAGTAGAGCTTGCCGGCGTCGCAGCCCTCGGCCGGGAAGCGGCCGGTCTTCAAGTACAGGCGGCTCGCCTCGAGGTAGGGCGTGCTGTTGAGGATCGGCATGCCCTCGGCCTTCATGGCGACGAGCGTGTCGTAGGCTTTGTCGATGCGAGCCCGGGCGCCGTGCTCGTCGCCGCCGACCCCCATCTCGGGCCGGTAGCGGATGAAGCGGGCCTCCCAGTTGCGCACGCCATCCTTGGCGTCGGCCAGCAGCTCCACCGGCAGGAAGCTGATCGCGAAGCCGATGTCGCGGGCGAAGCGCACCATGTCGGGCAGCTCTTCGAGGTTGAGGTTGCTCACCACGCAGTTGATGGTGGGCATGGCCCCGCGCACGCCGGCGAGGCGCTGGCCGATGTGGGTCATCGTGCCCACCGCGGCGTCCCAGGCCCCTTCGACCTCGCAGATGTAGTCGAAGCGCGCCGGAAAGAGGCTGTCGAGGCTGATCGAGAAGTTCTTGACCCCCGCGTCGATGCAGGCGTCGACCCGGTCGAGGTACTTGCGGCCCTGCACCACGTTGCGGCCGTTGCCTTCGGGGATGCCGTTGGTGAGCACGCGGGTGTTGAGGCCGTGATCGACGAAGATCTTGGCGGCGGCCTCGAGGTTCTTGCTGGCGAAGGGCTCGCCGCCGCCGATCGAGAGCTGCACCACGCCGAGGCGCTTCATGCGGCCGGCCATCAGCGTGATGTCGTCGAGGCCGAGCTCCTCCTTCTCGTTGCCGTAGCGCCAGATGCCGCACATCTTGCAGGTCAGGTTGCAGCGGTGGGTGATGCCCCAGTGCGCGTAGACCGGCACGTCGCGGGTGAGGGCGGCGAGCCCGATTCGGGCGTAGTTGCGGACATTCAGGTTCATGGCAGTCCTCGGCCTCGGAAGCATACCCCGGTCTAGGCGCTCGTCTCCATCACCGCGGCCCGGACGGCCTCAATCATGTGGTTGAGGTCCTTGCTGCGCAGGTTCGGGTGCACCGGGATGTGCACACACTCCGCATGAATCGCCCGTGCATTGGGGCAGTCGGCGGCGAACTCGGCGAAGATCGGGTTGCTGGAGCAGTCGCTCATGTAGCCGATCGTGGTGTCGACCCCGCGCTTGCGCAGGGCCGCCATCAGGGCGTCGCGGCGGGGGTGGTGGCAGACGAAGCTCATGTAAATGGGCTCGCTGCCGGGCGGGTAGGTGGGCACGGTGAGCCCTGGAACGTGGGCGAGGCCCTCGTCGAGGCGCCGGCCGTTGCGCACGCGGGCGCCGTTGAGCTCGTCGATGCGCTCGATCTGCTTCATGCCCACCGCGGCCTGCACGGCCAGGGCCTTGCCCTGCTCGGTGTAGGACTTGGGGATGCTGGTGTAGCGCACCTCGGGCTCGCCAAAGCGCTCGTGGATGGGGTCTTTGCCGAGCTTGTTGCCGAGCACCACCGCGGGGTGCACCGTCGCCCAATAGACCCAGCGGTGGGTGGCTACCCACATCGCGAGCCCCGTCAGGGCCTCTTTGGTGGACTTCTCTTTGGGCGTGTAGCCGCCGTCGCGGATGGCGGCCCGGGCGTGCTCGGCCACCACGTCGCTCTCGGTGGTGAGCATGGCACCCGAGAGGGTGGTGATGTTCTTGGTGAGGCCGAAGGTGTAGTAGGCGTGGTCGCCGAGGTGGCCCACCCGCTTGCCCTTGTAGCGGGCGCCCGTGGACTGGGCGCAGTCTTCGATGACGGCGATGCCATGCTCCTTGGCGATGGCGTTGATGGCGTCCATGTCGCAGGGGGTGCCGTACAGGTGGGTGGGCACCACCACCTTGGTGCGGGGCGTGATCGCCCGCCGGAAGGCCTCGGGGTCGAGGACATGGGTGGTGCGCCCCACATCGGCGAAGACCACCTTGGCGCCGGTGAGCGGGATCATGCTCGGCACGGCGAAGTAGGTGAGCGCCGGCACGATGACCTCGTCGCCAGGGCCCAGGCCAAGGCCCGAGAGCAGCAGGTAGAAGGCGAAGCGCGCCGAGGGCACCATCACCGCATGGCGGGCCCCGATGTACTGGGCGAATTCCTTCTCAAACTTCCCCACCATCTCGTCGTGGGGCCCATCCTGGAGGAGATGGCGCGCCGAGATCAGCGCCTCGGTGGGGCTGAAGGAGGGGCTGAAGCGGGGGATGCGACCAAAGGCCATCGGCGACTCCGACATAGGCTGAGCGGGCCGGTCCCTACCCCGCTGCGCTGTGCTGTCGCCACCGCACAGGTTGACTCAAGAGGCGCAAGACGGGTCCGAAGGCCTTCCAGAGGTCTGCAGGTCGATGGCAACGCTCATGCCCGAGGTGTCTCGGGTCGCCGCAAAGATGGACCCCGTTCAACGCGGGCTCACCGCGCTCTTTGTCGTGGCGCCGCTCCTGGGTCTCTTCGATCCGGTGTCGCAGCAGCTCGTCCACAGCTACGCGGGCCCCCTCCTCTTGGGCCTGATCCACACCATCGTCGCGTTTTACCTCTCCGGCCTCGACGACACCTACTGCTGGCGGGGCCTCGCCTTCGCCGGGCTCGGCCTTGTGGTCGAGATCCTGGCGCTCTTCTCCAGCGGCGGGATCGGCCCCTGCGGCCTTTGGGCCTTGCCCATCGGTTTGGGGATCATGGGCGCCGCCCTCTTTCACGGTCAGGGCTCGGTGAAGGCGCAGGTCGGCCTGCTGGCCTTGACCCTCCTGAGCGGCGCCATGCTGGCGGTGATGGACCTCCCCGCGCCGGCCACCGTGGCGGCTCCCACGGCAGCCCTCGTCTTTGTGGTGGGCTTCGCCAGCCTCGCGATCATTCGGGCCTCCGAGCAGGCCGCCGCCGACGCCGCCGAGGCACTCGCCCAGGGTCGGGCCACCATCAAGCCAGACACCGATCATCGCGCCGAGCGGCACCACGCCGTGCTCTATGCCCGCCTCACCGATGTGCGGGGCGTTGGCTACTTCATCGTTCGGCGAGACGACACCGTCGCCGACCCCAGCCCCAACCTGGCCGCCGTGATCGCCGGCTGGCCCGAAGCCAGCGCCTTCTGGCAACAGCTCAACGAGGCCGCCGGCCTGCCGACCCTTTGGTTGGGCGACGGGCCCTCGGTACGCCGAAACGTGCTCCTCGTCGACCCCCTGGGCGCCCTGCGCAACTTCTCGATCACCCAGTCGGTGCTGCCGGCCCACACGGTCGGCGAGCGACGCGCCGGGCGCCTGATCAGCGTCAAGGACGAGACCGAGCGGCGCGCCCGCGAGCGCATGCTCACCGAGTCCAGCGCGCGGCTGGAGGCCGCCCTGCGCGAGGCCCAGGCCGCCAGCGACGCCAAGACCGCCCTGCTGGCCGGCGTCAGTCACGAGCTGCGCACCCCCTTGTTTACGATCCTCGGCTACGCCGAGCTGGTGCAGGAGACCGCCGAGGACAACGGCTACACCGCCATCACCACCGAGCTGGGCCACATTCGCGAGGCCGGCAAGCAGCTCCGCCAGCGCATCGGCGATCTGCTTGACCTCACCGAGATCGAGAGCGGCACCGTCAAGTTCACGCCGCGCAACATCCAGCTCCACGAGGTGGTGCGCGAGGCCATCGAGTCGGTCGATCCGCAGATCAAGCGGCACCAGTCGACCCACCGCCTCGACGTTGAGGGCCTGCCGGCGCGCATCGTGGGCGATCGGCTGCGCATCCGGCAGATCCTCGTTCACCTGCTCAGCAACGCCGCGAAGTTTGCGCCGGGGGGGCAGATCCAGGTCCAGGGCGAGGTGGCGGCCCCCACCCCCGAGCGGCCCGCCACGCTGCTGGTGCGGGTCATCGACAATGGCGTGGGCATTGCCGCGGCCGAGCTGCCGCACATCTTCGAGGACTTCTACCAGAGCCGACGCGACGCCCGCCACCGCCCCGAAGGTGCGGGCCTGGGCTTGACCATCAGCCGCCGCCTGGCCCGGGCGATGGGCGGCGACATCACCGTGGTAAGCGCCCAGGGCTCCGGCTCCACCTTCACCCTGCACCTGCCCCTGGGCCCCACGTCCTGATTGCCGGCCGGCGCGCCGTCGTTAGAGGGGGCGCCATCGGAGACACCGTGGCCATCCTGGACATCCTCGAAGCCCCGCACCCCATCCTCAGCAAGAAGGCCCGCCCGGTCGAGCACGCCGAGTTCGGCCCCGACCTCGCCCGGCGCCTCGCCGACATGGCCGAGACCATGTACGCCGCACCCGGCGTCGGACTCGCCGCCCCCCAGGTGGGCGACAGCCGGCGGGTCCTCGTCGCCGACCCCGGCTTTGAGGGCGAAGACGGCGAGACCCAGAAGGGCAAAGACCTCATCTTCATGGTCAACCCGGTGATCGTGGAGAGCGGGCCGGAGACCCTGACCTGGGAGGAGAGCTGCCTGTCGGTGCCGGAGTTCTACCAGGACATCAAGCGCAAGAAGCGCATCACCGTGCGCTTTCAAGACGCCACGGGCGCCGTACACCAGCGCGTCTTTGAGGACTTCCCCGCCATCGTGATCCAGCACGAGATGGACCACCTCGACGGCACCACCCTGCTGGAGCACAGCAGCGGGTTCAAGCGCAGCCGCTACCTCACCAAGAAGAAGAAGCGCGCCCAGCGCGGCTCCGCTTCGGCCGATCTCTAAGGCCCCATGCGCATCATCTTCATGGGCACCCCCGACTTTGCGGTGCCCACCCTGGACGCCCTGGTGGCAGGCGGCCACGAGATCCTCGCTGTGGTGGCCCAGCCCGACAAGCCCGCCGGCCGGGGCAATCACATGCAGAGCCCGCCCACCATCGAGCGGGCCCGCGCCCTCGGCCTCCCCACCCGCCAGCCCAAGGCCCTGCGCTCCGGCCCCTTCCCAGCCTGGTTCACCAGCGCCGATGCCGACGTGGCCGTCGTCGTCGCCTATGGTCGCATCCTGCCCCTCGCCCTGCTCCAGGCCCCCCGGCGCGGCTGCCTCAACGTCCACGCCAGCCTCCTGCCCAAGCTGCGCGGCGCCGCCCCCATCCAGTGGAGCGTGATCCGCGGCGAGGCCCAAACGGGCGTCACCATCATGCAGATGGACGAGGGCCTCGACACCGGCGCCATGCTCGCCACCGCGGCCACCCCCATCGGCCCCGACGAGACCAGCGCCGAGCTCTGGGCCCGCCTCTCGCAGTCCGGCGCCCGCCTCCTCGTCGAGACCCTCGATCGCCTCGACACGATCGCACCCATCGCCCAGGACCACGCCGCCGCCACCTTGGCCCCGCCGCTCACCAAAGAGACCGGCCGCATCGACTGGTCCCAGCCCGCCCAACGCATTCACGATCTTGTGCGCGGCACGATCCCCTGGCCCGGCGCCACCACCGCCCTGCGCGGCCAGCCCCTCAAGATCCACCAGACCCGGATCAGCGCCGGCCAGGGCGAGCCCGGTCAGGTGCTGGTGGCCGGCAAGCAGGTGATCGTCGCCACCGGCGACGGCGCCATCGAGCTTCTGCGCGTGCAGCTCCCCGGAAAGGGCGTGCAGCCAGCCGCTGCAGCCCTGGTCAACGGCGCCCGGCTGACCGTCGGCGAGCGGCTGGGCGAGGGTTAAGCGCCGCTCCTTTCGGAGCACCGCCATGGCCCTCGTCGCCCCCAGCATCCTCTCCGCCGACTTCGCCCGCCTCGGCGCCGAGCTTGACAGCGTCAGCAGCGCCGACTGGGTCCACGTCGACGTGATGGACGGCCGCTTTGTGCCCAACATCACCATCGGCCCCCTCGTGGTCGCCGCCTGCAAGCGGGCCACCCGCCTGCCGCTCGACGTCCACCTGATGATCGTCGAGCCCGAGCGCTACATCGCCGACTTCCGCAAGGCCGGCGCCGACGTGATCACCGTGCACGCCGAGGCCAGCACCCACCTCGATCGCACCCTCGCCGCCATCCGCGAGCTCGGAGCCAAGGCCGGCGTCGCCTTGAACCCACACACCCCCGAGAGCGTGCTCGACTATGTGCTGG
>JBEIQK010000059.1:0-15393 GCA_040376505.1 Alphaproteobacteria bacterium
GATCCTGGCCGGCCACTCCGCCGCCGTGGCCTCTGAGATGGCCGCGCCCTTCGAGCAGATCGGCGTGCTCTTCCAGCTCCAAGACGACGTGGTCGATCTGTACGGAGCCAAGGGCCGCGAGCGGCCGGGCAGCGACCTGCGGGAGGGCAAGGTCAGCAGCCTCGTCGTCGCGCACCTGGAGCGGGCCCCCGAGGATCGCGACTGGCTGCTCTCGGTGCTGCGCGCCGACCGTCAAAACACCCCCGACGCCGAGGTGGAGCGCGCCATCCGGCGCTTCCGCAGCAGCGGCGCGCTCGACGCTGTGCTGGCCGAGATCATCGCGCTGGACCAGGCGGTGCGCGGCGACCCACGCCTGCCCCCGGCCCTGCGACTCGTGGCCGCCGAGCTGCTCGACGCGGTCCTCTTCCCCATCTCCCACCTTCTGTAGAGTGAACCCCATGTCCAATTCTGACCTCCCTGTTGTTGTGATCGGCGCTGGCTTTGGCGGCCTCGCCGCCGCGGTCCGTCTGCGCGCCATGGGCCACCGTGTCCTCATCGTCGAGGCCGGCGACCAGGCGGGTGGCCGGGCGCGGGTTTTCAAGGAGAAGGGCTTCACCTTTGATGCCGGCCCCACCGTCATCACCGCGCCCTACCTGCTCGACGAGCTCTTTGGCCTCGTGGGCCGCGACCGGCGCGACTACTTCGATCTGGTGCCGGTGGACCCCTTCTACCGGGTGAAATTCCACGACGGCAGCCAGTTCGACTATGTCGGCGAAGAAGACCGCATCCTCGAACAGATCCGCCAGATTTCGCCCAAAGACGTCGACGGCTACCGGAAGCTGGCCGCCCACGCCCAGCGCATCTTCGACGTGGGCTACACCGGCCTCGCCGATCAGCCCTTCGACAAGTTCTGGGACATGATGAAGGTCGTCCCCGACATGATGGCGCTGGAGAGCTACCGCACCGTCTGGGGGCTCGTGGGCAAGTACATCTCCGATCACCGTCTGCGGCAGGTCTTCACCTTCCAGCCGCTGCTCGTGGGCGGCAACCCCCTCGACACCACCTCGATCTACATGCTGATCCACTGGCTGGAGCGCAAGTGGGGCGTGCACTTCGCCAAGGGCGGCACCACCGCGATCGTCTCCTCGCTGGTGAGCCTGCTCGAAGAGGTGGGCGTGGAGCTGATGACCAACGCCCCCGTCGAGCGACTGGACATCGTGGACGGTCGGGCCCAGGCGGTGGTGCTGGAGGGGGGCAAGCGCATCCCTTGCGCCTTCGTGGTCAGCAACGCCGACCCTTCGATGGTCTACACCAAGATGATCGACAGCAAGTGGCGCAGCAAGCACACCGACGGCGCCGTCAACCGCAAGAAGCAGTCGATGAGCCTCTTCGTGACCTACTTCGGCACCAAGGTGGCCTACCCCGACCAGGCCCACCACAGCATCCTGCTCGGGCCGCGCTACGAGGGCCTGCTCACCGACATCTTCGACCGCAAGGTGCTGGCCGACGACTTCAGTCTCTACCTGCACGCCCCCACCCGCACCGATTCCAGCCTCGCGCCCCCGGGCGGTGAGTGTTTTTATGTCCTGTCGCCGGTGCCCAATGACCAGAGCGGCATCGACTGGGCCCAGGCGGCGCCGGAGTACGAGAACCGGATCCTCACCTACCTGGAGAAGAACCACCTGCCGAACCTGCGCGAGAACCTCGTGCACTGCCACTCGGTCGATCCCCGCTACTTCGGCGGCGACCTGCGCAGCTACCAGAGCGCGGCCTTTGGCATCGAGCCGATCCTCACCCAGTCGGCCTGGTTCCGCTACCACAACCGCTCCGAAGATGTCGACGGGCTCTACTTCGTCGGCGCCAGCACCCACCCGGGCGCCGGCGTGCCGGGGGTGCTCTGCGGCGCCAAGGTGATGGAGAAGGTGGTGCCGCGGCCCACCCAAGCCCTCGCCCTGCCCGAGCGGCGCCTCGCCGGGGTGGCCAAGTGAGCGAAAACGCCCTGGTGGCCGACAGCCGCGCGGTGTTGGCTCGCCACGCCCGCAGCTTTCGGCTCGCCTCGATCTTCCTGCCGGCCCGCACCCGCGACGACGCGGCGGTGGTCTACGCCTTCTGCCGCATGGTCGATGACATCGCCGACGAGGGCGACGACCCGGCCGCCGCCCGCGTAGAGCTGCTCGCCGTGATGGCCGAGCTGCGCGGAGAGATCGAAGCAAGGCCGCTGGTGGCGCTGCTGCGCCAGACGGCGGCCCGCCTGGGCATGGAGCTGCGGGCGGCCGAAGAGCTCGTGGAGGGGGCCCTCTCCGATCTGGAGCCCGTGCGCATCGCCGACGAGGCGGCCTTGGAGCGCTACTGCTACCTCGTGGCCGGCACGGTCGGCGTGCTGATGTGCGGGGTGTTGGGGGTCACCGACCCGGTGGCCCGCTCCCACGCCGTGGCGCTCGGCGTGGGCATGCAGATCACCAACATCTGCCGCGATGTGGTGGAGGACGCGGCCCGCGGGCGGGTCTACCTGCCAGCCACGGCCCTGTACGCCGGCGGCCTGTCGCCCGAGCAGATCCTGAACAGAACCGCCGATGGGGCCCGCCTCTCACGGGTGGTGCGGGCCCTGCTCGGCCTCGCCGATGAGCGCTATGGCCACGCCTTCGCCGGCATGGTCTACATTCCCGTTCGCACCCGGGCGGCGATCCTGGTGGCGGCGCACCTCTACCGCGGCATCGGGCTGCGGTTGCTGCGCATCCACCAGGGCGATCCGCTCCATGGGCGCACCATCATGTCCACCGTCGAGCGGGCGCGGGCGGTGCTCGCTGGGCTCGTCGACTGGGCCCGCCTCGGTCTGTCTGGCTCCCTCTCCTTGCGGTGATGTCGTGGGTTTTCGCATCAAGACCGTCTCGGACCGCACCGGGATCCCCCGTGGCACCCTGCTTGCCTGGGAGCGGCGGTACGGGCTGCCGAGCCCCGACCGCCAGGGCAATGGCTACCGTGAATACAGTGAGGCCGACGTCGACCGCTTGAGCGCGGTGAAGCGCCTCGTCGACGCCGGGCACAAGGTGAGCGAGGCGATCTCCTTGTTGGAGGCCGCCGCCGTGGTCGAAGGGGGCTCGCTGCCGCCTGTGGAGGAGGTGCCGGCGCGCTTGTTGAGCGAGCTGGCGCGCTTTCGGCGCCAGGAGCCCGAACGCCTGCTGGGAAGGCTGACCGACTTGGGGCTGGCCCGCGTGGTGGCGTCTGTCTACCTTCCGCTGGCCGAGGCGATTGACGCCCAGGAGGTCGCCGGTGTGTTGACCGAGGCGCAGGCCCGCTATGCGCGGTCCTTCTGCCACGATCAGCTCGTGGCATTGCGGATGGGGCTGGGCAGCGGCCCGTCGGGGGCGCCGCGCGCGGTGGTGGCGGGGCCGCCGGGCTCCACGCACGATCTCGACCTCCTGGCCATCGCCGTCCTGCTCTCGGTTCATGGCTGGCGGGTGAACTGGCTCGGGCTGGAGGCCTCGGCCGCCGATCTGTGCGCGCTGGTCGAGGGCGCGCCACCCAGCCTGCTCTGCATCAGCGGGGCCTCGGTGGAGCTCTCCGCCGAAGAGGCGCGCTGGCGGGCGGCGATTCACGCGCGGCTCCCCGCCGATCTTCCTGTCCTGGTGGGCGCTGCGGCGGTGCTTCGTCAACTCAAGCGAGGGGCCGTGCTGCCCGGGGAGCTTCGCACATGGAGCCACTGACCAAGGTCGCCATCTGGCTGCTGGTGGGCGTGCCGTTGGCGCTGGCGATGGAGCCCTGGGCCGCCTTCCTGCACGGTCGGGTTTGGCACTCCTGGGGCTGGTTCTGGCACCGCAGCCACCATGAGCCAAAGACTGGCTACTTCGAGGCCAACGATCTCTTCGCGGTGCTCCACGCCCTGCCGGCGATCGTGCTCATCCTCTACGGGTGCGTCGGGCCGGTGGGCGTGGTGCGCGAGGTCTGTTTTGGTGTAGGGCTGGGGCTGACGGCCTTTGGCTGGTCCTATGCCATTGTTCATGATGGCCTCGTGCATGGCCGGCTGCCGGTGCAGTTTCTGCTGCGTCTGCGCTACTTTCGGCGCATCGTGGCGGCCCACCGGGTGCACCACGAACGGGGAGCGGAGCCCTATGGTCTGTTTCGCGGGCCCCAGGAGCTGGCGGCGCGGGCCCGACGGCTTCAGGGGGCGGGGCCGACCACGCCGCCCGAGCTGGTGCAGGCCTCGGTGGCCGACTCCAGGGTGAAGCCGCTGGCGTAGTAGTAGACGGTGGTGGGCACGGGAAAGAGGCCCAGCGCGGGCAGATCGCAGGTGATCACCACCGCGTCGCGGGCGCAGGGGCCGTCGACATGGGTGGTGGGGAGGTTGTACAGATCACCCAGGTCGGCGCACCAGGCCGCGGTCTCGGGGTAGTTGGCCAGCTCGAAGCAGAGGCCAAAGCCATCCCAGATGCAGCTCTCCAGCGTGGGCGGGGCCCCTTGGACATGGGCGGTGTCGATCGGCGGGATGGCCGTGTCGGTCGGGTCGATCGGGCCGCTGTCGACGGGGGTGCCCGTCTCTCCTTTGTCGGCGCAGGAGAGGAGGCTGAGGGCGAGCAGGGGCCGCGGGGCGGGAGCCATGGAGCCGTCCGAAGAGGGCCTGGGTGTAGTCGGGGGGCCCCAGCCCGCGCAAGGGGCAGACCGCGCGACCCGATCTTGCTACAGCGAGGCCATGCCTGCGCGCGCCCTTGATCCGGCCCTGCTCTCTGCCGCTGCCTGGCCCCGCCTCGTCGAGCGGGTGGTGGCGCCGGCCTTTCACTTCGTCGAGCTGCCCGATCTCGGCGAGGGCGATGGCTTTGCCGCGCCCTTCACCCTGCTGCCCGGGGCACTCGACGAGCCGCTGGTGTGGGTGCGCGGCGCGGGCGGGCCACGGCTGCTCTCGAACGCTTGCACCCACCGTGGCCACCTGGTGGTGACGGCGGCGGGGCCCTGCAAGGCGCTGCGCTGCGGCTACCACGGCCGGCGCTTCGAGCTCGACGGGCGGCTGAAGGCGAGCCCGGGCTTTGGACCGCTCCTCGGCCATGATCTGCCCGCGCCGCCCCGCTTCTCGTTGGGGCCGATGTCCTTTGTGTCGGTGGATCGGGCAGCCCAGCCGCCCGCCGGCCTCCTCTCGCGCCTCGGGGGCCTGCCCCTGGAGCGCGCAAAGCCCGACGGGGGCCGCGACTTCGTCGTGAAGGCGCACTTTCTGCTCTGGCTGGAGAATTTTCTCGAGGGCTTTCACATCCCCTTTGTTCATCCGGGCCTCGCCACCGCCCTCGATCTGGGGGCCTACCGCACCGACCTCCTCCCCTGGGGCAGCGTCCAGATCGGCATCGGCGAGGCGGGGGCCCCCGAGGTGCCGATGCCGGTCGACCACCCCGACCGCCGGCCGGGCGAGGGGCCGATCGTCGGCTACTACCTGCATCTGTTTCCCTTTGTCGCCCTCAACGTCTATCCCTGGGGGGTCTCGCTCAACGCGGTGGTGCCGGTCTCACCGGTGGAGACGATCATCCGCTACCGCTTCTACACCTGGGAGCCCGCGCTCAAGGGCCAGGGGGCCGGCGGAGATCTGTTCACGGTAGAGGCCGAGGACGACGCGGTGGTGGAGCGCACCGCCCAGGGCCTGCGCAGCCGGCTCTACCGTCCAGGGCTGCTCAGCGCCGAGGAGCCCGGCGTGGCCCACCTCCACGCCCTCCTTGGGGCCGCGATCGGGGACGCCGAACTGTGAGGGGTGCCGTCAGCGCGAGCGGCGCCGCCAGAGCAGGCCGAGCAGCGCCAGGGCCGGCCAGGCCAGCGGCGCCCGGGTGGAGGCGCAGGCGCAGTTGATCTGCTGCTTGGACTGGGCGAGGCCCTCGGGTTCGAGCAGGGGGCCGGCCGAGTCCTCGTCGGCGGGGGCGGTGTCGGGGGAGGCCGTCTCGCTGGTCTCGCTGGTGTCGGCGGGGTTCACCGGCACGGGCTCGGCGCTGTCGTCGGGCGCGGGCAGCTCGTCGGTGACGCCGTCGCAGTCGTCATCGATGGCGTTGCCGGCCACCTCGGGCACGGGCCCGCAGTCGGCGTCGCAGGTGTTGCAGGTCTCGCCCTCGTCGCAGGCGGCGTCGCCGCAGTAGGGGCCGACCCGGGTGAGGCGCAGGGCGTCGATGGCGATGTGCTGGCTGCTGGCGACCGAGCTGGTGGAGTCGTCGTTGACCCGCACCCACTGATCACCGCCGGCGGCGAAGGTGTACTCGCCGAGGGAGGTCCAGCCCGAGGCGGCGCCCTGGTTGATGATCACGTCGGTGTCGACGCCGTCGGCGCGCACCACATAGGGGGTGTCGGCGTATACGCCCCAGGTGCTGTCGATGTAGGCCTCGACCTTGTACAGTCCGGCCTCTTCGAGGTTGAGCTGCCACCAGGCCCAGTTGCCGGGGTAGTCGCTCTTCCAGGCGTTGGTCCAGTACAGATGGCCGCCGTCGCCGGCGGTCTCCTCGCGCCAGTAGACGGCGTCGCCGTACTTGCCGAAGCAGTCGGTGTCTTCTTCGATCGTGCCGCCGGCGGCGGGCAGGGTCTCGCAGGCCGGCTTGCTGACGCAGTGGCCGGGGCGGGTGGGGGCGCCGCCGGTGGTGCCCGCGTATACGCCCCAGTGGTTCATCACGGTGCGCGCGCCGCTGCCGTAGTTGTTGCCGTCGTAGTCGTTCTTGTAGGAGCCGGCGACCACCATCTGGCTGCTGCCGCCGCCGTCGAGGTTGAAGGCGACATAGGCGCCCAACTGGTACATCAGGCTGGCCAGCTCGGCGCCGTACATGCCGGCCGACTCGCTGGTGCGGCCGTCGACCACGGCGAGGATGAAGGTCTGTTTGTCGGCGGTGAGCCCCATGGCGGTGCGCGGGTGGCGGTCGCGCATGTCGCTGCGGTCTGGAAAACAGTCACTCGCGGTGGGGCTGGTGCAGGTGTACTGGGTGCCTTCAATCACCAGCTCGGGGAAGCCGCTGACGAGGGCGAGCACGCCGGCGGGCGGATCGGGGGCGTAGGTGGAATTGTCCCAGCCGTCGGTGAGGCCCCAGGTGGCGGCGTTGGCCTTCACGTTCTTGGTGTGGGAGAACCAGACCTGATCCCAGCCAAAGGCGATCCAGCCGTAGTCCTTGTAGTACCACTCGCTCGAATAGCTGCTGTCGCGGCCGGTGTAGAGGGTCTTCCAGGGGTTGCCTTTGCCGATGGCGTCGCCGTAGACGCGGCTGGGGCTCGTCTTGTAGAAGTCGCCGTTGGTGGCCACCTGCACGCCCACATCGGAGGCCCAGCCCTTGGTGGACTGGTAGACGTCGGGGTACTCGGTGGCGGCGACATGGATGCGATCGGTGCACAGATCGATCAGCGTCACGAAGGTGTTGGTGGATGGGCTGCTGGTGCGGTACTCGCGGTAGGTCACGCCCGGGTAGGGCGTGGACTCGTAGGTGAGCGAGAGCGACAGGGCCTGGGCCAGGGGGACGAGCAACAGGAGCATCGGCGGCCTCTCCGTGCGGGCACCATAGCCGAGTCAGGCGGCGCCGGCTGTGCTACAGGGGCCGCGCGCTTCGGAGGGCGCTGCGATGGCCAATTTTGGCGTACACTTCGCCGGAGCGGTGGTGGGCGGACTCGGCTGCGGCCTCGTGGGGCTGCTGGTGCGGGGGGTCGAAAACCCCTGGTTTGGCGGGGCCTGCGGCTTGCTGGCCGTGGTGGGCGCGCTGCTGCCGGACATCGATCACGACGACGCCATCCCCAATCGCGAAATCTTCGGCGTGCTGGCCGCCGCCTTGCCGGCCGGGCTGCTGGGCTGGCTGGCCCGGGAGTGGCGCTGGACCACCGAGCAGAACATCTGCTTCTTTGGCCTCAGCTATGTGCTGATCCGCTATGGGGTGGCGCCAGTCTTCAAAAAGATCACCGTTCACCGCGGCATCATCCACTCGATCCCCTTCGCCCTGCTGGCCGGGCAGCTCGTGGCGCTCTCGCTCTTCCGCTTTACGGTGCTGGAGCGGATGCTGGCGGGGGCCTCGTTGACGGTCGGCTTCTTCGTTCACCTCGCCCTCGACGAGCTCTTCGCGGTGGACTTTCTGGGGCGGAGCCTCAAGCGCAGCTTTGGCACGGCGATCAAGCTGCGCAGCAAGGACTGGGGCCCCACCCTGGCGGTCTATGCGGGGCTGGGGCTCTGTTCGCTGCTCTTCGTCTGGCAGTTCGGAACCCAGGCCCTCCGGGCGCTCAAGCGCGTGGGCGTGCTCTAGGCCCTCAGTCGCCGAAGTACCCCAGCGCCCGCAGGCCCTCGACCACGGCGGGGTCCATCTCGGCGGCGGGGGCGGCGGCTTCGGCCTGCTCGGTCTGCAGGTGGGCGAGGAGGCGCTGCACGGCGGCGGCCTCGTCGGGGGCGCGGTTGTGGGCCTCGGCGGGGTCGTCTTGGAGGAAGTACAGCTCGGGGGCGCCGCCGTCGGTGGGGGCGATGAACTTGAAGAGGCCCAGCCGGTCGACCGAGGGTGCGCGGTAGCCGAGCAGGGCGCCGCGATCGAGGGCGGCGCCGGTGCGGCCGACCAGCAGGCAGGAGCGATCGGTGTCTGGGGTGTCGTGGGGCCCGGCGAGGAGGTCCTGGCCTTCGTCTCCGGGGAGGGGCGGCAGGCCGGCGAGGCCCACGAGGGTGGCTCCCAGGTCCATCAGGCGAACCTGACCGCCCTGCAAGCGCCCCTGGTCGAGGGGCTCGGGCGGCACCAGGATCAGCGGCACCCGCAGCACCTCATCGTACAGGCCGTGGTGGTTCATGAAGATGCCGTGCTCGCCCAGGCTCTCGCCGTGATCGGCGGTGAGCGCGATCCAGGGCGCCTCGGGCAGGGTGAGCTCAACGGCCGACACAAAGGCGCCGACCTGCTGATCGGTGTAGGCGACCTCCTCGGCGTAGAGCGCGCGCAGGCGGGCCACCAGCGCCTCGTCGTAGGTGAAGGCCGCTTCGTTGGAGAGGATGGCGCGGTGATCGACCCGGGGGGCGCCCGGCCGGCCGTTGGCCTCGAAGCCAGGCATGCCATGGGGCTCGTAGGGGGCGTGGGGCTCGAAGAGGTGCACCCAGAGAAAGAAGGGCCGCGCGCGGTGGGCCTCGACGAAGCGCAGGGCCCGCGCCAGGGTCTGGGGGGCCGACCGCTCGAGGAGCGAGGGCAGATCGGTGGGATCGCCCAAGCGCAGCCAGAGGCGCGAGGCGAGGCGCACACTCCAGAGGCGCGACAGCCCGGGCGGCCCGGGGCTGAAGTCATCGTCATAGATGCGAAAGCCGCGGTCGAGGCCGGCGTGGCGGGCGACGGCGAAGCTCGACACAAAGGCGGCGGTGTCGTAGCCGGCCTCGGCGTAGGTCTGGACGAGGCTGCGGGCCGCCGCCGGGAGCGGATGGCCATTGCTCAGCACGCCGAGCCGAAGCGGGTGGAGGCCGGTAAACAGAGCGGCGTGGGCCGGAACGGTCTCCGGGAGGGGCGTGATGGCTTCGTCGTAGCGGAGGCCGCGGGCGGCGAGGGCGTCGATCGCCGGGGTGTCGACGGGGCTCTGTCCATAGGCCGAGATGTGGTCGCGGCGCAGGGTGTCCACCGTGATCAGCACCACCGAGGCCCGGTCGGCGGCCGGGGCGACCGCGGGGGCGGCGGGCGGGCGAAGGGCGGCGAGGAGGCCGGCGAGGGCCATGCCCAGGGCCAGGGTGCGCAGGCGGAGCGGCAAGGGCCGGCCCTCGGCCTCGCGGTGGCGCAGGTGGCGGGTGTTGGTGTAGGCGGCCCAGCCGGCGAGGAGGGGCCAGGCGGCGAGCCCGATGGCGGCGGGGCCGGGGCGGGCCTCCCAGCGGCTGACCAGGGCGGGGGCCAGGGCCCACAGGGCGAGCAGGGCCGTGAGGAGGCCCAGGGTGAGGGCCTCGGCGCGGGGGGCGCCCACGCGCCGCGACAAGGCGGCGGAGAGCCGGGGCGCGAAGGCGGCGAAGAGGGCGGATAGCGCGAGCTGCTCGGCCAGGACGATGAGGGCGAGGGTCAGCCGCTCGCGCGGGGCGAGGTCGAGCTGCAGGGTGGCGGGCAGGGCCGCGGCGTTGAGGCCCCCGGCGATGAGGCCGATGGAGCGGGCCATCCCGCCGATCGAGGCGCTCACTTGAGGTAGCCCAGCGCCCGCAGGGCGGCCTCGGTGGTGGGGTCGAGGGCGGGGGCGGCGATCGGACCGGCGGAGCCGAGCATCCCCGCCAGGGCCTCCGCGGGGGCGGCGGGGCAGGCGGCGAGGGGGGCCTGCTCGTCGGGATCGGCGGCGAGGTCGAAGCAGGTGGGGGGCCGATCCGCGGCGCCGTGGGCGATGTGCTTCCAGGTGGGGCTGCGCAGGGCGTGATCGATCGGCGGGGCCTCGACGAAGCGGCCGGCGATGGTGGTGGCCAGCAAGGGGGTGGCCGCACAGGGGGCGCCGTCGAGGAGCGCGGCCCAGTCGTCGCCTTCGCGCTCCAGCGCTGGATCGTCGGCCACGCCGGCCAGGGAGAGCAGGGTGCGCGCCACCGAGACCGTGCTGGTGAAGCAGGGCAGGGTGGCGCCGGGCTGGCCGCGGCCGGGGGCGACCAGGATGGCGGGCACGCGCAGGCCGGGATCGTAGAGGTTGTCGCCATGCTCGAAGAGGTAGTCGTGCTCGGTCAGGCTCTCACCATGGTCGGCGGTGAGCAGCAGGGCGGTGTCGTCGCGGCGGCCGTGGGCGGTGAGGGCGGCGGTGAGCGCGCCCACCTGGGCGTCGACCTCGCGCAGCTCGGCCTCGTAGGCGGCGGTGAGCCAATCGGTTGAGGTGATGCTGCGGTGGGCGGCGGGCCAGTAGCCGGGCAGGGCCAGCGGCGCGCCGTCGCGGGGGGCGGCGGCGAGGTCGGTGCCGGGCGCCTCGTAGGGGCCATGGGGGTCGAAGAGGTGCACCCAAAGAAAGAAGCGCTCGCCGGCGTGATCGTCGAGCCAGGCCAGCGCCCGGGCCAGGGTGCGGCGGCCGGGGCGCTCGCGCAGGGTGTTGCCGCGCAGAAAGAGCTGCTCGCCGGCGCGCAGCAGCGAGTTGCGCCACAGACCGCCGATCGGCCCGAAGTCATCGTCGTAGACGTCGAAGGCCTGATCCCAGCCGTAGCGGGCGTGCAGGGGAAAGCCGCTGACGAAGGCCGCGGTGGTGAGGCCCTCTTGGCGCAGGGCGTGGGCGATCAGCGCCGGTTGGGGGCCCAGTGGCGTGCCATTGGTGACCACCCCGCTGCGGTGGGGCGGCCGGCCGCTCAGCATCGCGAGGTGGCTGGGCTCGGTGAGGGGTGCGGTGGAGAAGGCCTCGGTGAAGGTGGCGCCGCGGGCGGCCAGGGCGGCGATGGCGGGGGTGGGGTTGGCCGCGCCATAGGGCGAGAGGTGGTCGGGCCGGGTGGTGTCGAGGGTGATGAGGACGAGGGAGCGGGCCACCTCTGCCGGGGCCTCCGCTCGAGGGGCGCCCGCCGGCGCGGGCTGTCGCAGGAGGGCGAGGATCACGCCGGCCAGCCCCATCCCGACGAAGGCCCGGCTCCAGCGGGCGGCGTGGCGGGCGAGGGGGGCCGCGGCGAGGGCGCCGCCGCCGAGGCCCAACAGGGCGCAGAGCAGCAGCCCGCCCCAGACGCGTACATCGGTCCAGCGCTCGTTCAAGACGTAGACGAAGCGCAGGTGCATGCCGGCGTGCAGGGCCAGCGTGACGCCGAGGAGCAGGCCGTGGGGGGCCCGGCTGCGGCGGAGCAGGGCGGCGAGGCCCAGGCTCAAGGCGGCGCTGAGCAGGGCCGAGGCGAGGAGCCAGCGGGCCACCTCGCCGAGGGAGAGGCCCAGGCGCGGCGCCATCCGCAGGCCGACCTCCAGCAGGCCGCCGCCGAGGCCCAGCGCGAGGGCGAAGCGCCAGGGCAGGGGGCTCATCGGGCGGGGCCGAGGGGGGGATAGTCGGTGAAGAAGGGCCGCTGATCGGTGCCGCGCACCCGCCGACGCATCAGCAGGAATTGCAGGTAGTGGTCAGGGCGGGCGGCGACGTGGGGCGTGAAGCGGTCGACGATGGCCTGCATGTTGCGCTGCAGCTCGTCGTTCTTGTCGCCGCCAGGCTGGTAGTCGAGGGGGGCTGCGATCGACAAGGTGTGGCGGCGCTGGCCGGCCTCGCGAAAGACAGTGGCGGGGAGCAGGGCGGCGCCGGTCTTCTTCCACAGTTGGGCCGGCTGCACCGACACCTGGGCCCGCCGGGCGAGGAACTGCACCTCGGCCCAGGCGCTGCCGCCGCCGCCGTCAAAGGCGAGGCCGAGGATCTCGTTGCGGCGCAGGCAGTCAAAGGCCGGGCGCAGGAAGGAGAACACGTTGATGTGCTGCACGGGCAGCCGCTGTTCGAGGGCCCAGCGTCGGGCCAACACCTTCTCCCACAGGGGCGTGGTGCGGGTCTCGCGCAGGATGTCGGCCCAGACGATCGGCGGGGCGCTGAGCTGGTTCATCGGGTAGCCCTGGTGGCCGAGGGCCGGCATGATCAGCTGGTTGGCGCCGTAGTGGCCGATCAGCAGGATCACGCCCTTGCCCCGGCCGAGCGCGCGATCGAGGTGCTCGCGCCCTTCGATCTGGCAGAGCTGGCCGATGTTCTTGGGGGTGAGGGCGCCGTAGCGCAGCACCTCCAGCTCGTTGTAGAGGGCGGCCCGGTAGGCCTCCCGCAGGATGTCCTGGGTCGGGCGGGGCGGGCCGGCCGGGCCAAAGAGCCGCCGCAGTTCGTCCTCGGCCTCGGCCTGGGGTTGGGTGGCGTGGCGCACGAGGTCGCCGCCCAGGGCGGCCAGGGGGCCCAGGAGGCGGCGCGGGGCGGCCTCGGCGAGGGAGACGCCTGGGTAGTAGAGCAGCAGCCCGCCGAGATCCTTGAGGAGGAGGTCGGGCCGGTGGGCGGGCTTCATGGGCGGTCGTGCCGCTCGGGATCGGGCGGGGCCTCGGCGACGGCGCGCTTGTCGAGCTTTCCGTTGGGCAGGCGGGGCAGGGCCGCCCAGATCTCAACGATGCGCGGCACCATGTAGACGGCGAGGCGATCGCGGCACCAGGCCCGCAGGGCGCGGGCGTCGGCGGTGCTGCCGGGGCGCAGCTCCACCACGGCCCGGGCGATCTCGCCGCGCACGCGCTCTTCGGCCCGCACCACCACGGCGTCGCGCACCTCGGGGTGGGCGAGCAGGGCGGCCTCGATCTCCAGGGGGTAGACCCGGATGCCGCCGATCTTCAGCATCTCGGAGCGCCGGCCGACGAACCAGTAGTAGCCATCGGCGTCCTGGCGGAGGAGGTCGCGGGTGTTGTAGCCGCCGGGGCTGAAGAGGTCGGCGGTCTCGGCGGGCTGGTTGCAGTAGCCCTCCACCACGGCCTCGCCGGCGATCCACAGCTCACCGACCTCGCCGGTCGCCACGTCGCGGCCGTGATCGTCGACGAGGCGGAGCTGGTAGCCGGGCACGGCCTTGCCGGTGGCGCCGGGTCGGCGTTGGGGCTTGGTGTTGGCGATGGCCACGCCGGTGGCCTCGGTGCAGCCCCAGACGGGTAGGAAGGTGGCGCCGGGGAAGGCGGCCTCGAGCCGGGCCAGGGCCTCGGCGGTGATCGGCGCGCCGCCGCTCTCCAAGACCCGCAGGCTGGCGGTGGCCTCGACGCCGGGGCCTCGGTGGTCGGACATCATCTCGTAGAAGCTCGGCACCGCCATCATCCAGGTGACGCGGTGGCGGGCGACGGCGGCGGTGACCACCCGCGGGGAGAGGGTGTCGAGGATCACGAAGGGGCCGCCGGTGAGCAGGCAGCGGTGGAAGAGCTCGTGGGGGTGGCTGAAGACCGAGAACATGCCGAGAAACACGTCGTGCCCGCGAACATCGAGGGCAAGGATGGTGAGGACGGCGTTGACCAGGATCTGCCGGTGGGTGGTGATCGCCCCCTTCGGCCGGCCGGTCGTGCCCGAGGTGTAGTTGAGGTAGCAGGGGGCCTCGGCGGAGACGGCGGGCAGGGGCGGCAGAGGCGGCGCGGGGGCCGACCAGGGCAGCCAGCCCGGGCCCTCGCCCTCCACGCTGATGCGCAGCGGGCCGGCGTCGAGGGCGGCGGACTCCTCGGCGGTGGCGGACTCCACCAGCAGGGCGCGGATCTGGGCGTTGACGAGCTGATCGTTGATCTGGGCGGGGCGGAGCTTCCAGTTCACCGGCGCGAAGAGGGCGCCCAGGCGGGCCAGGGCCAGAAAGGCGATCACCACCTCGGGCCGCTTGGTGAGCAGGCAGCCCACCACGTCGCCCGGGCGGATGCCGAGGGCGTAGAGGCGGGCGGCGGCGGCGTCGACCGCGGCGTCGAGCGCGCTCCAGCTCAGCGGGGGGCCCTCGCTCAGCAGGGCGGGGGACTCGGGGCGTTGGAGCGCCATGCGGCGCAGGGCCTCGCCAAGGGTGAGGCCAGCGATGTCGTCGAGGCGCACAGAGGGCATGGGCGGTTCAGTCTCCGGGGGCGGCTCGACCGGGGTGCGGCTGCCTGTATTGCCGCTGCGGGGCGGCCTCGTCAACCGGCGCGGCGGGCAGGCCGTCGAGGGCGCGCAAGGCGGCGGCGGCCTCGGGGAGGAGCGGCGCCGCGGGCTCTCCGCCATAGTGGGCGCGGTAGTGCAGCCAGGCCAGCGTTTGGAAGGGGGCGGCGGCGGGGCCGGCCTCGCGGAGCAGCCACTCGGCGGCCTCCAGCGGCGGGCTGCCGGCGGGTAGGCGCCAGCCGCGGCGGGCGATCAGCCCCTGGGCCTTGGCGAGGGGACGGGCGAGGGGGCTTTGGGGGGTGCGGGTGGCCCGGCGGGCCCCGGCCCAGCGCAGGAGCAGGCGGCTGCCGCCCAGCACCCCGCCAAAGACGAGGAGGGTGACCAGCACCACGGCACCCTCGTCGGGGAAGAGATCGCTGGCCGGCCCGCCATCGGGGAGCTGCACCCAGGAGAGGGGCCGAACGAGCTGCTGACCGAGCTCGAGCTGGCTTTGGAGGTTGTAGTCGAGGATGACCCGATGCCAGCGGGTCACCACCAGCTCGGACACCTCGTCGATGAGGGCCATCGCGGCGGTGGGGGCGCCGGCGGGGGTGGCGTCGAGGCGGTGCCAGCCCAAGGCCGGGTCCCAGCGCTCCACCCAGGTGTGGGCGTCGCGCTGGCGAAAGATCCACAGTTGGGCCAGTTCGCTCCACTCGCCGCCGTAGAGGCCGTTCACCACCCGGGCCGGCTGGCCGTCGGCGCGCAGCAGAACGGCGAGGGCGCTGGCGAAGAGCTCGCAGTGGCCGGTGCGATCGACGAAGAGGAAGTGGGCGAGCGGGTCGGGGCTGGTGCTGGCCGGCGGGTCGAGGGTGTAGGTGAATCCGTCGTCGAGGAAGGCGAGGGCGGCCTCGGCGCGGGCCCGCGGGTCCTCACCGGCCTCGGCGCGCAGGGTGGCGGCCAGGGCGGGGATGCGCGGATCGAGCTCGGCGGGGAGGC